>DQWO01000314.1 GCA_011042595.1 Pseudomonadota bacterium | reverse complement strand
TGGCATTCGGAGCCCACTCCCGCAGTACCCATTCCCTGTCCTTTAAATGAAGGCCGAAATAATGCTGACCGGCGGCAAACTCCCGCAGGCTGATTTCTCCCCGGGTAAGTTGCCGTTCTCGTTTTCTGGTTTTTTCCGCCCGGCGGTGTAAAGTGGTCTCATACAATTGCAACAGAGGATCAGTTGCCAGCAGTTTCTTTATGGGGTCAGAAACCCCGGGATGGGAAGAGGTAGAATTTTCCAAGGTTTATTTTTTTGTTCCTCGAATACTGGCAATAATATCCGGTATCTGTTTGGCTATTTTAGTGTTTGGTGCTGTTTTTGCCGCCTGTTCCAGATTGCTGATGCCTGATTCCTTGTCCCTTTTTCCTTTCAGACAGATACTGGCTTTAAAAAGATAAAGTCGCTGCCGGTCTTCTGGTTTCAGTTTGGTTTCTTTTTTAAGCAGTGTGTCAATATCCGTCAGTGCCTGGTCAAAATTACCCGTCTTTTGCAGTGCTTTTTCAATGGGCGCGACCTTATGCTGAAGGATATATTTTCCCTTCAAGCCGGCTTTGTTGTCGGGATCAAGCTTAACGATTTCCTCCATCAGCTTGTTGCGATCTCCTAGAAGATGATTCTCCATTATTGTTGTCAATGCCTGGTCCAGCAACTTGGCCCGTTCCAAACCGGTAGCCTGGTCAGCTTTGGCTAATAAGGCGTCTTTTTTTGCGTTGTTGTTACGGAAATTGTGCAATTGGGCCAGGTAGACATCGACGCCACCCTGTTGGTAGCCGGTTTTGGCATATGGTTTACCATCGGCATCAGTCAGAATAACCGTAGGAAATCCTCTTATTCCATATGTCTTTTGCATTTGTTGGTTCTGTTCTTTAATGGATTTCTCCAGTTCTTTTTTCCGGGGAAAATCAAGATTTACTAAAATAAAATCCTTTCCCGCTTCCTGAGCAAATTTATCCTGGGTAAAAACTTCATTGTCCAATTTTTGGCACCAGTGGCACCAGTCAGAACCGGAAAAAAACAGCAGCATATCCTTCTTCTCTATAGCTGCCTTCTTCTTGGCAGTTTCAATGTTGTTGATCCAAGTGGTTGCTGCTTGGGTGGAGGAAAATAATGAAAATAAAATGATCAGGGTTGATAAAAAACTGATAAAACGTTTTGGCATTACGGTCTTCTCCTTCATGATCGTTATAGTTATTGTTTAGGAGGATTTATCTTAATATACCTATGGTTGTCGGTTCAGCAGCGGTCGCTGGAGCATTTCTTCATAGAGGTCCATGTAGTGGCGGGCAGTTACTTCGTGATTGAAGGTAGCAGTACTTTCTATCATAATTCTTTTTATCTGCTCATTTTTTACCGTTTCCGGCAGGCTGTAGAAATTCATTGCCTGTTCCATGGCCCAGAACAGCCCGGTTGAGTCATGATATTCAAAAAGAAAACCGTTGCCGATATTCTTTTCCGGCTGCAGGGGGGTAACGGTGTCGTGGATGCCGCCGGTGTCGTGGGCTACCGGCAGGGAACCGTAAAGAGGGCCAATCATCTGCGGCAGGCCACAGGGTTCATAGCGTGAAGGCATCAGGATGAAATCCGAAGCCCCATAGGCCTGGCGGGCCAGGGCTTCATCAAAATCGCAGATGGCCACCCGGTTATGCAGCTGATGAAAATTGACAATATCCTTGAAGTGCCGTTGAAATTCTCCATTGGCGACAAAGATAATCTGCAGATTCTGCTGCCAGTAGCTTGAAATAACGCGGTAGAGAATTTCAGCCAGGAGCTGACAGCCTTTCTGGATGGTATCCAGCCGTGAAGGCCAGAAAAATAAAGGTGCCTGATCATCCTGAATCAGTCCCAGGTTTTCCTGCAGTACCCGTTTATTGTTCTGTTTCCCGCTGCTGAAATTTGTCTGATCATAACGATAGTTTAAATCCTGGTCAGCAGCCGGGTTGAAAGATGGGTCAGGTGCGTTTAGGATGCCGACCCCACAACCGGCATGCCATTTATTTGCCAATTCCTGCCGTATCTGAGGTTCAACGAAATCATGGTACCCTTCAACAATTTCTTGCAGAAAAGTGGGGCTTACAGTGTTAACGAAGTGAGCGGCAAAAATACCGCTGGTAAGAAAATCCACTTCATTGCTTTCCCGGGTTTCCTCATAATTGTAGGCCGGTCGTTCAAAATAAAGGTTATGCCAGAATTCGGCGGTATCGATGCCCCGATCTTCGATATGAGCCATGGAGGTTTTGACCGTATGGATGTTATGAATGGTGAAGAGACAGGGAATGCCGTGATGCCGCGACATGGCGGGGATTAAACCGGTCATCCAGTCATTGCAGTGAATAAGATCCGGTTGGACCCGGGGGATGATGTTATTTATGACTTCCCGCTGGAAGGCCATGCTGATCAGCATGTTTTTCCAACCGTAATTGGAGTAGACCTGGCTGCGATAGTAGAAAACCCGGTCTTCGGCCAGATGGAGACGTTCATCTGGCACCTGTTCTTGAATTGTCTTCAATTCGCGCTGCAGTCGTTCAGGAATCTGGTTGTTGAACATGGACCGGTAGTCGGGCAGCGCCACATGCACATCTGCCCCTTGCTCAAAAAGGGCGCTGATCAAGGCGGCGGAAACGTCCGCCAGCCCGCCGGCCTTGGCGGTCAGGTAGTTGCTCATATTTCCCATGCCATTGGGCAGGTAGGTAACTTCCGGGGTGATGATCAGAACCCGGGGATTTTTACGGCTGGCAGGCATGTTGTCCTTTACTTTCCAGTCTGTTGAATAAACAGTTTTCACAGACTTGATAATTTAAAGATCACTCAGCCCAGGTGATAAACATGGTGTCATACCTGAGCCGGCGGTCACCCTGGGGAGTAGCCCGGGCGGTAAAGCCGTAACGACCGGCAAGGTCACATTGGAACGTGCAGCTGTACCGATAGGTGCCATTGCCTAGGTCTTCCTCGACTGACATGGTTTCCGTCATTCCGGGTTCTATTCGGTCAAGGGACTGAGTGGGGCCGTAATACAGTTCCACTTTTACTTCTTCAGGGCGCAGCTCACCCAGGTGAACAATGGATGTTGCCCTGAAAACATCTCCTACTATAAAAGAGCCGCCATTGCTCCTTTGGGGTGATTCAAGGCGGATTTTATCCCACAAACGATGGAGTCGATGATGCTGCTGGCGTAATGCCGCTGCTTTACGGGCATTGTCAGCGATCAGTTCGTCATGACCCCTGGCAACCGGCAGGTAGAAACGCTGTTCATATTCATTGACCATGCGGATGCTGCAGAAATTCTGCATGGCCATTTTCATTGATTCCTTCATCATCTTTATCCAGTGGACCGGTGTGGTTCCATCCCGCCGCTCATAAAAACAGGGGATGACATCATTCTCAAGAATATTATACAGTGCCTGGCTTTCCACGGCGTCCTGGTAGTGGGGATCATCATATTCTTCTCCGTTTCCAATCCGCCAGCCACGGTTTTCATTGTATCCTTCACACCACCAGCCATCCAGGATGCTGACATTCAGGCCGCCGTTGATAGCTGCCTTCATGCCGGAGGTGCCGCAGGCTTCATAAGGTCTTCGAGGGGTGTTGAGCCAGACATCGGCACCACGGACCAGGTAGCGGGCAATGTTGATATCGTAGTCTTCGAGAAAAACAAAGCGATGCCGGACACTGGGACGGTTGGAAAACTCGATGATCCGTTTAATCAGTTCTTTGCCTTCATTGTCTTTCGGATGAGCTTTGCCGGCAAAGATAAACTGTACCGGCATGGTTGGGGAGTTGATCAGGGCTTCCAGTCTCTCCGGTTCTGCCAGCAGCAGTGTTGCCCGTTTATAGGTGGCAAAACGGCGGGCAAAAACAATGGTCAGGATATCCTGGTCAAGTACCGATTCCGCCTGTTGCATCACGGCTTTTGATGCGTTGCGCTGGCTGCATTGCTTGACCATCAGCCGGCGGCAGGTGTTGACCAGGCGGGAACGGCACATCTGGTGGGCATTCCACAGCTCTTCATCGTAGATTTCATCAATCTTTTTGGTGACATCTTCTTCGCAGGGATGGAGGGGCCAGTCGGGTCCGAGATAACTTTCAAAAAGCTTGTAGTTCCGATGGGATATCCAGGAGGTTATGTGGATGCCGTTGGTAACGTGAGAGATGGGTATTTCAGCTTCCGGTCGTTCGGGCCAGACGTGGGCCCACATGTGGCGGGCGACTTTGCCATG
>DQWO01000152.1 GCA_011042595.1 Pseudomonadota bacterium | reverse complement strand
TCAAGTTCCTGTAGGAAATGAGGTGGATGGTGAAAAGCCATATGAACCTGGCCGGGTTTCACCAGGCCGCAGCCAAAGTTGACCACCGCCCGCATAATAGCTTTTTTCTCCAGGGTTTCAGCCAGTACCAGCTCGGTATCGATGCCGTTCTGCCAACTCACCACGTACATGCCCTCGCGATAAAACCCCTGCATGGACGAGGCAATCAGGTGGAGAACCGTCGCCTTGACCGTAATAATAATAACGTCGGGCGGGTCCTTCGCCAGGTCATCAATATTGGTAATCCCACGGGTGACCTTCTGCTGCAGATTTTCCGCTCCCTCAAGAATAATCCCGGGATCAGTCGCCGGGGCTACCAGTTCCGGAATAATATCACACAAGGTTACGTCATAACCGCCTTTCGCCAGGAAGGCGGCAACAATGCTGCCCACCGGTCCGGCACCGATCACGGCAAATTTTTTAAAGTTCATTTTCTTTTTACTGGTCATAGTTGGCCTCCTTCAACCTTCATCCCGATAATTATTCAGCACTTTCAAGAATTCCAAAAGCTTTGGAGTCCAACAGCGTCATCCCGTTCTGCTGCAGAATATCGATAGCTTTATCCGTCTCGCTGAAACGAAAGATCATCACTGCCGAATCACTGGTAAAACCGGCAAAAGCATACATGTACTGGACACTGATATTGGCATCCATTAACGGTTTCAAGACATCCGCCAGGCTGCCGGCCTTGTCGCTGATTGCCACTGCCACCACTTCATCCACCCGGGCCGGAAAATGTTTTTCCATCATCACCCGCCGAGCCTTGGGAACATCGGAAACCAGCAATCTCAAGACCCCGTAGTCAGAAGCCTCCGCCAGCGTCAGAGCCCGTAAATTAATCCCCGCCTCACCCAACGCCCTGGTTGCCTCATAGAGACGACCCGGTGAATTTTCCAGAAAAATTGAAATCTGTTTCAGCTTCATTTTCCCCACCTCCAGTTAAATTATTACCATATTCAGTCCACGCCGACATAACCATCCACAGGACTCTCTTAACCAGTATAACCGGCATGATAGCATTTTCAAGCCCGGGCGGCAAATCTTTTAGGACGCTGATCAGCGGGAATACACCTGCATCACCCATACCAGACTTTCAGCAGTTACACGGTCAGCAGCTTTTCATTATCCTTCAACAGCCGGGTCATCAGCTCGCCGGTATAGATAACCTTGACCCCAAGTTTTTCCAGCACCTCATCAACGCCCAGCTGTTCGGCACAGGCCCGGCAGGCCAGCAGTTTAACCCCAGTATCCTGCAGGTCTTTAAGCCCGTCCTGAATCTGTTCGTTTTCACTTGCCAGCTTTGTCGCCGCCCCCCAAATAATGATGGTCACCTGGTCCCACCAACCACGCAGCAGGGAATTCTTCCCGTACATGAACACCATTTTCTTCGCCGTTTCCAGCTGGTTGTTGGTCCAGAGAATATACAGATGATCCATCATTCTACCTCCTGAAAAGATTTTTATTTACTTCAGCGATCTTATTACCACGAAGGCACCCCTACCATAACCCTTTTCAATATCTGCTCTCTCTTCAGCACCCAAAAGCGTTTGCACCACCTCAAACTTCCGGAATCCGACCGTCTGCAAGGCGGCGATAACCTCGGTGACCGAAAAAAATTCCGCCTGCCGATAAAATTTACTCTTCTCTTTCCGTTCCAGGTACCGCCGGCCAAGATTGCTGTCTTTATCCACAAAGCCGACCACAATAAATCCAGTAGCCCGGAGAACCCTGAACACCTCCCTGAATGACTGCACCAGATCGTCGACAAAACAAATGGTCGTCACCATCAGGACAAAATCAAAGGATTGATCCGCGAACGGCAGTGATTCCGCCACCCCGCGAAAGACCTTAATCCCCACGGCGGCAGCCTTTTTTAACATTTCCCCGGCAGGGTCAACCCCGGTTTTGATCCCCAACGGCAGGGCGAACTTCCCTGAGCCGACACCCACTTCCAGGCCCCTGCCCTTCCCGGGCTCTATGAACCGGCCGATGGCCCGGAGTTCGGCAGCATACATCTCCTGGTGGCTATCAAACCAGGCATCATAGAGATCCGCGTGCTGTTCAAATGGTCCGGTTTTCGGCATCGATTCTATTTCGTCTCCGGCAAACCATGTTGAAAATCATGAAAAATCACTGCTCCTCTTTTCCAACCAGAACCCCTGTTTTAATTACAGTATCCTTGCAAATACACCAAAACTCCTTGACTTCATTTCCCTTATCTCCCATAATGTCTTTCTCCGACTAAAACTACATATTGGGAAATAGAATACTTTCTAAAACATATATTATCGTAATATATTGAAACATTGAATATTGTCAAATAAAGAAAAAACATAATTCAATATTTCATGCTTCAGTATAATAAAATGTTCGATGTATGACAAAAATGGGAAAAGACTATGGCCATAGGTAAGCTTATATCCGTGTTTCTCGTTGACGGCGTTCCAGGTGGTCGTCTTGCCGGCGAAATTTCAAACTGGACTGGGAAAGCAATTAAGATACCACGAAAATTGCTCAAAGATTCAGCCAAACGTGAAGAACTTGTGAAAGCTGGTGTATATTTCCTGTTTGGAAAATCAGAAGAAAACCCTGATGAAGATGCTGTTTATATTGGCGAAGCTGAAGAGGTATACAAGCGATTGATCCAGCACCAGAAGCTTGAGTTCTGGAGTGAAGCTGTCGTATTTATAAGCAAAGACGAAAACTTGAACAAAGCTCATGTGAAGTATCTTGAAGCAAAGCTTTATGAAATGGCTATTGCCGCCAAAAGGTATACAATCACAAACTCTTCTACACCAACTTGCCCTGCTATTTCTGAGTCTGAGCAAGCCGTCATGACTGAGTTCATTTCTAACTTGCGCATTTTGATTAACACTCTTGGGTACAAGGTGCTGGAACCGTTCGCTGACGCGAAAGAAAAGCAAAAGGATCTATATTTCATAAAAGCAGCACGCGGCGCAAACGCTAAAGCTGTTGTTACCAACGAGGGTGTTGTTGTAATCGAAGGATCAGAGATTGCAACATCGACAGTTCCCTCTATGACAACTGCGTTTATCAATCAGCGTCAGAAACTCATTGACCAAGGTGTGATCCAGAAAGCCCATGGGAAGCTTCTTTTTGTGAAAGACCATCTTTTTTCAAGCCCATCAACGGCTGCAGTAGTTGTCATGGGAAGAAATGCAAACGGCAGAATTGAATGGAAAGATAAGAAAGGTAAAACGTTCAAGGAAAAGGAAGAAGAGCAAGAGCTTCGAACCAGTCAGTCCACCTGACCGGTGTTTAGCTATGCTTCACAGCGGCAGGTGACTTCAACGTTCGGCTACTCTTTAATCTTTATTATTTATCCAGATGGTGAATCAACATCCATTTAGACACGCCATACAAGCAGCTACCTACCCAATAAGTGGGCTGCAGGCTGAAATCAGGGGTATCTGGGACGATTTCTTGCCTCTTTGGCAAACCGTTCCACCCCTTTTTCTTTTATCTTCTCATTGATGATCACCCATCCCTTGTAAAGACCGGGATCAAAATTGGTTTTATCGCAAGGAAACTGGTCACACTGGTAACAGAAATCGATCTGTTTTTTCTGGTGACAGACGCGTACACCGCAGTTTTTAAACAGCTTGCATTGTTCATTACGGCATCCTTGGCAGTTTTCCGCAGCAAAATAATCGAGCATTTCCTTAAAATCTGGGTATTTTTTAAAAATGGGATTTTCCAGCAGCGAGACAAAGCACTCGGCATTGAGATGAAAGTTGCCCAGCTTTTCCTTAAGTTTCATGCTGTATTTGCGGATATCACCATCCACATGGGCAAAACAGGTTTCGCAGCACAGGCCACAGGGCGCTAGGATCTCTTTAAGTTGTTCGGGGGTCATTGTTTTTCCTCCTTAATTAATATTTATTCCATCTTACCAATTGCATTTCTAAGTGTAAAGTGGCATAAACGACATTTATATAGGTGATATCGACAGATTTTGAAAAATCATATGAAAAAAGTCACCATTCTTGCCCCTTACAACACAATGGCTACAACTATTTTCGGCCCTATGGACATCCTGAACCAGGCTGGACGGCTATGGAATCACGTGAAAAATATCCCGCAAACCCCCTTTTTTAACGTCACCATTGCATCGGCAGACGGCAAGCCCATTCGGTCTGTGAATAATATTCTGATCCAACCCCATTGTAGCATTCAAGAGATAGAC
>DQWO01000280.1 GCA_011042595.1 Pseudomonadota bacterium | reverse complement strand
TTACAATATACAATAGACATAAACTAGACCTCAATGAAAATTAAAACAGAACTTTATTTGAATCATCAATTGCGCTAAGAATTTTATAACGGACTTCTATTTTAATCACCACTAAAGAATATTTAAGATTAATAAATCATAATCCAGTACATATCAATATCTATCAGCTACAGGAGAGCTTAGGCATCGGGACACATACGGATTATGTGAAATAATATTCAATTTTGATTATCAATGGACAATACCGCTTTATGAAATGATTAACAATTCATTTCTTCTTTTGACAACTGATCAGGCTGGCAATATTTGCCAGAAACCTGAATACAAACAAAACAAAAAAAGGGCAGACCTTAAAAGGCCTGCCCTTGAAAAATATTTCCTGATAAAAAAATTAATCCATCCCTGCTCCCGATATTTTCTGCTAATCCGTCAGGTATTCATGCATGGCAACTGCCGCTTTTTTCCCGGCCCCCATAGCCATAATGACCGTCGCTGCTCCGGTAACAATGTCACCCCCGGCAAAGACTCCTTTGCGACTTGTCTGGCCACTTTCCTCATCGGCCTGAATATTTCCCCAACGGGTCAATTCAAGTCCTGGAGTGGTATTGGGGACCAGCGGATTCGGACCGTTACCGATGGCCACCACCACCATATCCACCTCCAGGATAAATTCTGAACCCTCGATGGGCACCGGCCGGCGACGACCGGATTCATCCGGTTCACCTAATTCCATCCGGATACATTCCACCCCTGACACCCAACCGGAATCATTGCCAACAATGCTCAAGGGATTTGCCAGAAGGACCAGCTCAACTCCCTCCTGCTCGGCATGGTGGATCTCTTCATCGCGGGCCGGCATTTCAACTCGGGAACGGCGATAAACAATATAGGATTTTTCCGCTCCCAGGCGCAGAGCGGTACGGGAAGAATCCATGGCTACATTTCCGCCCCCGAAAACCGCCACCTTTTTCCCTTTGACAATCGGGGTGTCATATTCAGGAAAAAGGTAGGCTTTCATTAAATTGGAACGGGTAAGGTATTCATTGGCGGAATACACTCCATTCAGATTTTCTCCGGGAATATTCATGAACATGGGCAGCCCGGCACCGGTTCCGACAAAAACCGCATCAAATTTTTCCAGCAGTTCATCAACCGTATCCAGCATCCCAACCACATAATCCACCACTACCTTGACTCCCAGCGACTGCAGATAATCAACCTCAGCCTGAACAATAGCTTTCGGCAGCCGGAACTCCGGAATTCCATACACCAACACTCCACCAGTTTTATGCAGGGCTTCAAAAACCGTCACTTCATGACCAAGTTTAACCAGATCACCGGCACAGGTCAGACCGGCGGGGCCACTGCCGACAATGGCCACTTTCTTACCCGTTGGGGAAGCCATTTGCGGCTTTGAAACCTCACCCTGATTACGTTCATAATCAGCAGCAAAACGTTCCAGTCGACCAATCGCCACCGGTTCCCCCTTTTTCCCCACCACACATTTGGCCTCGCATTGGCTTTCCTGGGGACAAACCCGACCGCATACTGCCGGCAGGGCATTGGTCTCTTTCAGTTTACGGGCCGCACCGCTGAAATCCCCCTCCGCAATCAAGGCAATAAACTCGGGAATTTTCACGTTAACCGGACAGCCTTCAATGCATTTGGGTTTTTTACACTGCAGACAGCGTGAGGCCTCCAGCATGGCGGTCTCAGGGCTATAGCCAAAAGGCACTTCATCAAAATTCCTGGCCCTGACCAAAGCTTCCTGTTCAGGCATCGGCTGTCGGGGAATTTTTTGTTTTTTTTCAGCACTCATGAAACACCTCCATCATCACAACTACAACTGCAATCACAAGCGTTTTGTCGTTTTTGCTGAAAAAGTTCCATCGAAACCTTTTCCTGTTCCAGATAAATACGCTGACGGGTCATCAATTCATCAAAATCAACCTGATGCCCGTCAAACTCTGGACCATCCACACAAACAAAACGGGTTTTCCCACCAACCGTCACCCGACAAGCACCACACATACCGGTGGCATCAACCATGATCGAATTCAAGCTGACCAAGGTCTTCACCCCGAAAGGTTCCGAGGTCTTGGCTACAAATTTCATCATGATCGGTGGACCTATGCCAATTACCAGATTAATATCCCCCAGGTCCCGATCTTTTTCCAGCAGTTCCTGTTCCACTGCCGTCACCAGGCCATGGCGTCCGTAGGAACCGTCATCTGTGGTTACCAGTACTTCATCACTGACCGCCCGCATTTTGTCTTCCCAAAACAGCAATTCCTTAGTCCGGGCCCCCATGATGGTAATAACCTTGTTTCCGTGATTTTTCAGTTCCCGGACTATGTTATGTACCGGCGCGATGCCAATCCCCCCGGCAATGCATAAAACCGTTCCGTAGTTATCCATATGGGTGGGTTTACCCAAGGGGCCAATAAAATTCAGGATTTCATCTCCCACACCCAGCGCCCCCAAAGCGGCAGTGCTCTTTCCAACCTCCTGAAACACCAGGGTAACCAATCCTTTATCCACATCAATATCAGCAATAGTCAGAGGGATACGTTCACCCTGTTCATCAACCCGCAAAACCACAAACTGCCCACCCTTAGCTTTTCTGGCAATCTGCGGAGCCTCCACCTGCATCATCAAAACGGCGGGGTCGTGGGAAAATTCCGCTTTCGCAACAATCCTGTTCACGATTAACTCCTTTCGCTATCAGCCATCATCAACTTTGATAAATATTACACAAAGCACTCCATTAATACATAGGGCATAAGGTGTCAAGGGATTTTTCATAGACTGGAATTCCGCTATAAGGAAACTTTTGCAGGAGATCAAATTGAAGTTACTTCAGTTGACAAAATATAAGATCTCAACTTTCCAACTTGCATCGCCAGGAAGATTACAGGATGTCCGGGCTTGGATCATAGTGGTTTTGGCAGCTGAGGGATCATGACCGACCGCGCCTGACAAGCCTGGAACAATCATGATCCGATTCCTTTATTTTTCAGTTGACGGTTAAAAAATCGACTTAATTCCTGATCATCTTCCCAATTCAACAAAAAACGCCTTACATCCCGGGCGCCAGCCTTTTTAAATCTGTCGGCCAGACGATATTCCCGCATGGAATCCAGATCTATCAACACCGGCCCCTGGTCGGCAAAGACAATATTGCTGGCCTTCAGATCTCCATGACTGATATGGAGCTGCTGCAACTTTACCAATAAATCCACCAGCTGTTCTGCCGCCATTTCCTTTTCCGCATCGGCATAATGATAATTTTTTAAAAAATCCAAACACGGTACACCCTCGACATATTCAGAAATAAAATAAGATGTTCGGGAAACAGAACCCCGGCAACATTCCACCATGGCCACCGGTTGGGCGGTCTTGATTCCATAAAAACCCAGCAAATGAGCATTTTCCCAGGACCTGGAAGCCCTGGTTCTGACAACAGACCGTTTCAGCCCATGGCTAAAATCTTTAATATTATATCGTTTAACCACCAAATCAGCAGGCCCAATTTTCAGCCTCATTACCGTACTGGAATTTCCATCTTTCAACAACTCAACCTTTTCCCCATTAAGGTAGCAATCGGGATCGGCAAGGAAATCAGCCATAGGTTCACTAAAGTAATTCCGCCCACAAAGTATGCGCCGCTTATCAACCTGCCGGGCGACAACCGCCGAACATTCACGAAATATTTTCTGCAATTTCTTCTTCTTGCGCTTTCGCCTCTGGACTGCAATCTGAGTTTTCAACTGCTGCAAAAGATTTTTGTCATCGGCAAAATTCCTTGATTGACAGTACAGAGACAAACAATCTTCGGCAAGTTCATCATATTCTGGAAAAAATTGGGCAAAGAGCAAACCAAGATTCTTCAAGGACTTTTGGCAGCCCACACTTTTCCGATAAATAATAATATCGGAGCCATCCAAAGTATATATTTCCTCCTTTTTAACCAGGAAATTCCCCAGATGCAGATCGCGCTGGATCAAACCCGCCTGATGGTGATCTGCCAAAATCCGCATAAGCAGGGAGAGAAGCTTGACCCTTTCCTGTTTATTGCCGGCAGCCATCCACTTTTCAAGCGCAGTTGCCGCATGGGTTACAAATGGCAGGATAATCGCCAGACCAGCTTCGCGGTCCAGAGGGCCGGAATAAAGGATTTCCGGTGTCAATATACCTCTCTGGGCCATGATTTTAATGCCCCGTTCTTCCCTCTGCCAGTGCCGCACCATCCCTTTATGGGGAGCAAAAACCT
>DQWO01000190.1 GCA_011042595.1 Pseudomonadota bacterium | reverse complement strand
GTAGCAGATCAGGTCGATATCGGTATCTTTGTAAAGCAGATAGAGTTTGACCGCCAGGTTGACATTGTTGATCTGGCCAAAGTCATCATTGATCTCATCCCAGACCGGTAGGATTACCGTGGTCAGGGCCAACGTCTGCAACTCTCCGGCAAAGCTTTTTACCAGGTCAAGTTCAAAGGTAATGTAGCCTTCCAGTGCCTCTTCCGGGTCGTTGAGATCTTTAGGGCGGTTGAGAAAACCAACCGGGTTCCAGGCATAGCCCTTGCCCCATTTATATGATTTTTTGCCTAAGGAGACGGTAAACTGAGGGGTTGGTTTCAGGCTGGCATAGGCTTCAAAAATATCCGCCCGATCATACCAGTCAAGGTCATCCTGCTGCCCGCTGGCTTGCAGGGTCCAGTTCAGGCTGGTTATGCCGTTGAGGTAACTTCCGTCGATCTGCAGGGTACCGCTGAGGCGATCCAGGGTTGATTTGGACTTTCCGGCGAGGTTCAGAATCTCAAAAGCAGAGCCCTGGTTGAGATTCATATGTTCCCATTTGAGTTCGGCATAGCCGCCCCACTCAAAGCTCTTTTTTTCGAACTCCTCGACCTTAAAGCTGTACTCTTCACCGGCTTGAACCGGAGAGGGAAAAACAAACAGCAGCCCGGCGGCAACCCAGGCAAGGCAAAAAAAAGCCAGCGTTTGTCCTTTAGCGCAACTCATGAACCTTGGACAGATAATTGAGGGTAAAAACCTCGTCCGCCAGTTCCTTTTTCCGGACCTTGGCAAAAATCATCACCGACCGATAGCCCTTGTTAAGGGGGCTGTCAGTTTCCAGTACCGAGGGTCTGATGAGCCCGTCGCCAAAATCCTCTGTTTTTGCGTAACGCAGGGTTTTGATCAGCATGCCGCTGATGGCGTAGCACTCAATGGTGGTCGGCAGCAGGGATTTTTTATCGACCTGCATTTTGAGCCGGTCATAGGCTACCGCGGCGGATTTGGCCTTCAGCTCCAGCAGGTAGCTTTCTTCCTGCTCCGTGATTTTTTCGGCGTCATATTCAACGTGATAGTCAAGGCGCAGAATGTCAGAGTTGTTAAAGATTCCCCCCACCACGGACTGCAGGCTGGTGATCCGCAAAGGCTTGCCCACATTGGGAATATAAAGCCACATATTGTCCCCTAAGCGCAAAGTGGCGCGGCCTTTTTCGCTGGCCGGGGAGAGGAAGAGGGCCACCATCCTGTCCTGCCCCTTCTTGACGGTGTAGAGGACAAACTCCTTTTTCCTGCCGTCAGGCTCGATGTTGATCAGCTTGCGATACATTTCGTAGGATTCCGGCTGCATATTGCGGTCAACCTGGCGCAGGATCTCATTGCCGCCCAAAGCCAGGGCGGTTTTCTCGTCCTGCGGGCTGACGGTCGCATCCTTTTCCTGACCCGATGAGGCTACGGCAATCTTCATGGTTTCAGCCTGTGTTTTTGGGACAAAAACAGAAAACAGAACGAAGACGAAACCGATCATAATAATGTGTACGCTTCTGATGCTCATGGGTTTCTCCAAAAGAGTTAAACGTGCCGTAACGCGGTAATGGGATCCATCCTTGACGCTTTCCAGGCCGGCTGCAGGCTGGCCAGCACCGCGATGCCAATAACAATGGCGGCCACGGTGAGTACATCACTTGCGGCAATGGTCGGGGCCAGCAGCAATCCTTTCTGGCGGCCGAAATCAAAACTGATATGGGCCGCGTTCATTCCGGCAATAGCCGCCAGGCTGATGACCACGCCGATGAAGGTGCCGAATACCCCGAGCAGGAAACCCTCAACCATGAAAAGGGAAAGGATCTTGCCGGGTACGGTGCCAATGGCGGCAATGGTGCCGATTTCATTGATACGTTCATAGACCGCCATGATCATCACGTTCATGATGCTCACCAGGACAATGGCCACCAGCATGATCCTGATAAATAAAGTCATCAGGTCAATCATGCGGGCGATATTGAAAAAAGGTGACAGCTTTTCCCACGTATGTATTTCGAATACCGGTTTACCCGCTTTGTTTTTGATGGATCCGAGTTGTTCCTGTAAGCCGGCAAAAACCGGAGCCATGAAATCCATATTCTGCAGGCGGATGGCGATCTCACTGATTTCATTATCCTCAATACGCAAGAGAGTTCTCGCATCGCTCAAATGGATTACCCCGTCCCGGCCGCCGGGGCCGGAAATTCCTTCCAGGATGCCGCGGACCACAAAGGGCTGGCCGTTCACTGAGCCATCTTTGTTGGTGGCCACCAGGACAATGGTGTCGCCGATACCGACCTTCATGCCCCTGGCAATAAGCTCGGGAACGAGAATTTCCCCTTTTTCCAGGAGTCCCTCCTTTTTGCCCTTGATGATGCGCTCAGCAAGCATGGGTACGGTTGCCATCTCCTGTTCCGGATTGACGGCATTTAAACGGATATTGGTTGTTTCGGTAAAATTGCTGAACATGGCGCCGAGCCTGAGCCGCGGGGAATAAGCCGCGACTGCCTCATTGCCGTCCAGAATCTTTTTTACCCTGGCAAACTGCTTGCCCTGCAGGTTGAGATCCAGGGGCAGGCTGTCAATGGAAGCCAGGTAGCCTTTATGGTGTACCTGGAGATGGCCGAGCATGGAATCGGTTATCTGGCCGATCATCATTGTCTTGAATGATCCGGATACGGAGATGAAAAGCAGAACGGCAACCACACCCAGGGTGATCAGAACGGAGGTCAGCAGGGTGCGCCGCTTATAGCGCTGCAGGTTGCGGATGGCCAGCTTGATGACATTACCCATGATTTCCCTCCTCCAGCAATCTTCCGTCTTCGAGGGTGAAAATGGTTTCCACATTTTTTACCACCTTGGGATCGTGGGTGGAAAAGATGAAGGTGGTGCCAAACTCGGTTCGCATCTCCTGCATCAGCTCGATAATCCGGTTGGCGGTTTTTCGATCCAGGTTGGCGGTGGGTTCATCGGCCAGCACCAGTTTGGCATTGGTTACCAGGGCTCTGGCAACCGCCACCCGCTGTTTCTGGCCGCCGGAGATCTGGCCCGGATATTTGTTACTCTGGTCGCTCATCCCCACGGCCTGCAGGAGCTCTCGAACCCGTTCCCGCCGTTTTTGCTTCGGCCAGTTCTGGACCATGACCAGGGGATACTCCACATTTTCAAAAACCGTGAGAACCGGAATCAGGTTGAAATCCTGAAAAATAAAACCGATATGCTCGCCCCGGAAACGGGCCGCTTCCTGACGGCTTAAACCGGCAATGTTCTTGCCGACCACCGTAAGAGTGCCCCTGGTGGGCGGGTCAAGGCAGCCGATCATATTAAGCAGGGTGGACTTGCCGCTCCCTGAGGGGCCGATGAATGAGACAAAGGATGCCGGTTCAATGGTGAAGTCCACTCCCCGGATGGCCTTGACCGCAATATCTCCGGCCTGATAGGTTTTTTCAAGCCCTCGAGCTTCAACCACTGCCATAAGCTTTCTCCTCGATCCTTTTCCCGACTGCCAGCCGTCCGGTAAAAAGATGGTTCAGCAATGAAAATAAGCACACATAATAAGGATAATAGCACAGTATAGGCCATGACAAAATAAAAAACCATCAGTGCAGCAGGTTCAGCTTGATGCTCCAACTGCATTACTACCTTGTCAAACCCGTGCAAGAAAATGGTGATGAACCTCAGAGAAAAGCTGTTGGTTTATGTCGTCAATTTGATGGTAATCGTTTGTTGCGGTCCTTTGATCAGTACCTGGCCCGGTTTCCCCTTTTTTGGTTTTTTTAAATACTTCCTGGGCAGGGATATCACCTCTACCCGGGTATCATTTTTCCCGCGTGAATTGATGGCTGCCAGCTTGGCCGCGGCTTCAATTTCAGTATCTGATGCCGGACGATTACCGGGGGTTTTCAGCAACACATGGGCTCCGGGGATATCCTTGGCATGGAACCAGAGATCGTTGGCGCTGCTGAGATGGCGGTAGATTTCCTCGTTGCCGGCGGCACTCTTGCCGATGGTTACGGTTGCCCCATCGGCAAGGATTTTGATATCCACGCCTTTAGGTTGCTGGTTGCCGGCTGCTTTCTTCTCCTGTATTTTCTGACCGTGCGGTTGATACCCGTGTTCACGGGCGCTGATGCTCAGCATGGCGGCATACTCGCTCAGCTCTTCCAGGTCTTGAGATTCTTCAACCTGATAAGCCAGATCTTCCAGATAATGGAGTTCCCCTCGGTAGACGGCCAGGCGGGTCTCGATCATTGCCAGGCCGCGTTTGGCCTTTTTTACCCG
>DQWO01000011.1 GCA_011042595.1 Pseudomonadota bacterium | reverse complement strand
GTTTTATTTTAATGCACTTCTTATAACACATTTTGCAGAATGGTCAACCAGGAACAACGAAAAACAGGAGGGGGAAACCCCCTCCTGTTGCTTTTGCACAACCGGTTATTGGAAAAAACCTAAAGAATTTCAATAATGGCAGCAGCTCCCATCCCCCCACCAATACACATGGAAACAATCCCTCGTTTCTTTTTGCGACGTTTCAACTCATAGATCAGCTGGGTGGTCAACTTAGCCCCGGTGCAGCCAAGTGGATGTCCGAGGGCAATAGCACCCCCATTGGGATTGACATCACCATTCCAGTAACGCTTTTCCAGGCCTAGTTGGCGCAGTGAATAGATGCACTGAGAGGCAAATGCCTCATTAATTTCGAAAAGATCAATATCTTTGGTTTTAAGACCGGCCTGTTTCAGAACCTTGGGAATGTCAAATGCCGGCCCGACTCCCATTACTTCCGGTTCCACCCCGGCTACAGCATAATTAGTCAATTTTGCCAGTGGCTCAAAACCAAGTTTTTTCGCCTTTTCTGCACTCATCAATAGCGTAAAAGCCGCACCGTCAGTCATTTGTGATGAATTGGCAGCAGTTGCCGATCCGCCAACCTTGAATGGCGATTTCAGTTTCGCCATTTTTTCCAGCGATGCCGGCCAACGAACACCATCATCCATTTCAAAAGGAACCTCGACATGGATTTTTTTCCCCTGTTTGTCAGTGGTATACTTCCAAGCGTTGATGGGAATGATCTGCTCCTTGAATTTTCCCGCTTCTATCGCTTCATGGGCTCGACGATTACTCTCCATTCCCACGCGATCCTGATCTTCACGGGTTATCTTATATCTTTCCGCCACGTTCTCAGCCGTAATCCCCATAGACACATAGGTGTTGGGCAAATCTCCCCAACCAGGATGGGGACGAAATATACTACCACCCATGGGAATATGGCTCATACTTTCAGCCCCCCCGGCAATGATGACATCTGACCAACCAGCCTGAATTTTAGCGGTTGCATCAGCAATTGCCTGAATTCCCGAAGAGCAGAAGCGATTAACGGTCATCCCGCAGGTTTCGATGGGCAAACCAGCACCGAGGCTGATTACCCTGCCAATATTCATGCCCTGTTCCGCTTCAGGAAAAGCACAGCCACAGATCAAATCATCAACATCTTCCGGTTTAAGTTTTGGAACTCGGGCCAAAAGCCCCTTTACTACCTGTATGCCGATTTCATCCCCCCTGGTCTGGGCCAATCCCCCTTTTTTATAACGTCCACCCGGGCTTCTTACCGAGGCAACAATAACTGCATCCTGCATAATAATCCTCCATTCTTCCAGCTTAAAGCAACCGCCAGGATTTCTTTTCCCGCCCGGCTGAAATAGTTATGATTAATTCCGTAATGGTTTACCATTTTTCAACATATACATCATCCGGTCCTGAGTTTTAATTTCCCCACATAAACTTAAAAAAGCTTCCCGCTCAAGATCAAGGATCAGATCCTCGGAAACAAACGTACCCTCGGCACAGTCACCACCGGAAAGCACTCCAGCCAGTTTTTTAGCCACATACTCATCGTAGTCGGAAATATAGTTGCCGGCTCGCATGTTATACAAAATAGAATCCACCATACCCCGGAAGTTTTCTCCCATTACCGGGATCATAGTAGGCCTTGGCTGCCGGTAAAACTGAGCTAATCCCAGAGCTACGTTTTTGGCATCATAAATCTGCTGATCGCGATTCATACTGATGGCATCAGTTTTACGGATATAGCCAAGTTCTTGGGCTTCCACCGCACTGGTGGCCACCTTGGCCATGCCGATATTCTCAAATACCTTCTGATAATATGTCTGCATATTAAGACCATTGGCTATAGTCCCATCAGGAATCCCTTCAGTACAGCGAACCATCAACTCTTTGGTGCCACCGCCAGCGGGTATCACCCCAACTCCCACCTCAACCAGGCCCATGTAGGTTTCACCACAGGGCTGACAGCGATCACCATGCATGGAAATTTCGCAGCCGCCTCCGAGCGCCATTCCCGCCGGGGCAGTGACCACCGGCCTGGCGGCATATTTAAGTCTCATATTGGCATATTGAAAATCATGAATCATTTTGTCGAGAATATCCCAATCACCCTGCTGAATAGTGACAAAAACCTGAAAAAGATTGGCCCCGACTGAAAAGTTAGCTCCATGATTGGCTACCACCAGCCCGAGGAAATCTTTTTCAACAATATCGCAGCTCTCATAGATCATGGCCCCGATATCACCGTCAATGGCATTCATTTTAGTATGAAATTCCAAGCAGGCCACCCCATCACCAATATCAATGAGACTGGCACCGGCATTGGAAGCAACCACCCGGTTACGTTCCTTAAGGGACGGCAAGAGGATGATTTTCGGATTTTCCTCCAGCTTAACGTAATCCTTGGCAACAAAATCATAGTAGTAACGGCCGTCATCCTTTTGCAGATAAAAAGAGGAATAGCCGGATTTAAGCATCTCACTGATCTTTTTCGGCACTTTCAGTTTCAGCGCTTTCATCACTTTAACAACCTCTTGCACCCCCAATACATCCCAGGTCTCAAAAGGTCCAAGCTTATGGTTATACCCCCACTTCATGGTATTATCGATGGCAACCACTGTATCGCAGATTTCAGGAATTCGGTTGGCAGCATAAATAAAATTCCGACAGAGATATTCTCTGGCCACTTCAGCTGCCACGTCAGTCCCCTGAAACAGACGCCGCAGCTTGGCATCAAAGCCACCCGCCTCTTTTTTTGCCGCCTGTAGTGATGCATACCGGGGCTTTTCAAAAGGTACATATTCCATCGTCTGATAATCAAGAGCCAGCTTCAGCCGTTTACCCTTTTCATCTTTGGTTTTTTTATAAAAACCCTGCCTGGTTTTATTCCCCAGCCACTTATTTTCCACCATTTTGACCATGAACTCGCGGGGCACAAACATCTCCCGCATTTCATCATCGGGAACCGCCGCATGGAGATTGTTCATGACATGGAAACCAACGTCAATACCCACCAGGTCCATGGTACCGCAAATAGATGAACCAGGCCGGCCGATGGCCTTACCAATAATAGCATCCAGTTCCGGCACCGATAAATTCTTTTCCACCATTATGTTAATAGCATTGGCAATATCGAAAACCCCGATACGGTTGCCAACAAAGTTTGGAACATCCTTACAAAGCACCGCCCCTTTCCCCAGGGCATCTTCACAAAAAGAGGTCATATAGTCGACAACCTCGTTATCAGTGTCCTCACCGGGGATAATCTCTACCAGTTTCATATAACGAGGTGGGTTGAAAAAATGAACACCGAGAAATCTTTTTTTCAAGGATTTTGACAGTTTGGCAGAAATATCTTTAATCGGCAGCCCCGAGGTATTGGTGGAAACAATACACCTCGGAGTTATCACCTTTGCCACTTTATCGAACAACTCCTGTTTAATCTCCAGATTTTCAACCACAACCTCAATCACCCAGTCAACCTGAGACAGTTTTTCCAGATCATCTTCAAAATTACCGATGGTGATCATCTCTGCATTTTTCTTACTATAGAAGCTGGCAGGCTTTGATTTCAGTGCCGCTTTCAGACCCCGAGCCGCAAAGCTGTTGCGCCATTTTGGATTTTCCCGGGTCAATCCCTGCAGCTGGTCTGCCTCGGTCAACTCAAATGGCACGATATCAAGCAACAAGCACTCAATACCGGCATTGGTCAGGTGGGCGGCAATAGTGGCACCCATAACCCCGGCCCCCAGAACCGCGGCTTTTTTTATTTCATATGACATAGTACTCCCCCTTCTCATCTCTTTATAGCTACGGTTAGAAACCAAATGAAGCATCCAGCATTTCCACGGCGACCTTTTCCTGCATCTCAATGCTTTGGCATTGGCTCTTAAGCCTGTTCACCACCTCAACGGTAAAATATTTTGCCGCCGCTATCTTGCCTTCATAAAAAGCCACTTCTTCATTACTGCGGGCCAGAGACCGCTGGGCGGCCTTACCTTCCACCCCAGCCTCCTGATAGATAACTTGTAATTTTTCCACTGCGATTCCGGCAGCCTGCAGTAATTGCCATCCCACCATTAAATCGCCAAAAATCATCAAATAAGGACGAGCATTAAGGATAGGAATTACCAGGCCGGATCCTCCCGACCAAAGGCCAAAATTTTTGGTAAGCTCGCCCACGGCCTGCAAGGCTTCTCCTAAAATAGCGGCATATTTTTGCAGGCTTTCATTTTTCTGAAGCCGGGCCGCGGTTTTTCCGATTTCCTGCAATAAATTACGGACATTTTCACC
>DQWO01000082.1 GCA_011042595.1 Pseudomonadota bacterium | reverse complement strand
GGTCTGTCTCGGGGGATCATTTTTTGTCGGAGTGGGTGGTTATGGAGCCGCCCTGCTGAATAAATATCTGTACTTTTCTCCGTTTCTTTCGATCCCGCTGGCGGCTTTGGGCGGGGCCGCTTTCTGTACTTTTCTATTGTTGCCTTGCCTGCCTTTGCGCGGGATATATTTTGCCATTGTAACTTTGATGTATCCGTTGATGATGACTCGTATTATCGAGGCTTTTGAACTATTCGGCGGTACCAACGGGATGATGGATATTGCCGGTTTTGCCAACCCCTGGATTGAACAGTATTTTCTGATTATTTCCACCCTGGTTTTTCTTTTTGTCCTGCGCCGTCTGGCGGTTGAGGATATCGGTCTGGTGATCAGGGGGATCAAGGATAACGATCAGTCGGTCAGAGCTTCAGGGATTAATATAACGGTTATTAAGGCCCAGGCGGTATTTTATGCCTCTTTTTTAGGTTGCTTTGCCGGGGCTTACCTGGCCCATGTTTATATGTGGGCCGGTCTTTCTATGTTTGCGCTCGATTTTTCAATTATCCCGATTGCCGCAACCGTCATTGGCGGCGGAGGTTCTTTGCTTGGTGCTGTGCTCGGAGCGATTCTCCTGGTGCCGCTCTCCGAGGCCCTGCGCGCTTTCGGGCCTTTACGGATAGTGGCGTATTCCTTGATTTTGACGGTGGTGATTGTCATCAAAGGTGAGGGACTGCTCAATTACTTGTCCCGTAAATATAGTCAATTTGAGCGCTGGGTAGAGATCTAAGCTAATGGTAATGTTAACCGTTAAAAATCTGAGTAAAAATTTCGGTGGGGTTACGGCTCTTAATGATATCAACTTTTCGATCACCAAAGGGGAGATCTTAGGGGTTATCGGGCCCAATGGTTCAGGTAAAACCACGCTGATAAACTGTATTACCGGTTTCATCAAGGCCAGTGCCGGTGAGATTATTTTCAACGGTTGCAACATCAGGGGGATGCAACCGCATAAGATTGTCAACTTAGGGATCTGCCGCACTTTTCAGATTATGCGCCCATACAACAGTATGCCGGCTTACAAAAACCTGATTATTCCTCTTTACAGTCCACGGGCCCGTAAGACAAGTGGCTGGCGTGGTGGCGGCCGCCATGGGGATCGCAATATTATTGCCCTTGATCTGCTGGAAGAGGTTGGTTTTGAACGTGAATCAAAGGTTCCTTACAAGCTTGCTGGAACTTTGCCGACCGGCTACCTGAAACGGTTGGAACTGGCCCGTTGTCTGGCTCTCAACCCGGAACTTCTGATTTGTGACGAGGTTTTTTCCGGCTTAAGTATGAGCGAGATTGCTTCGATGGTGCCTTTGATAGAAAAGCTCAATCAATCCGGTGTAACGATTATCATGATTGAACATCGCCTGAAAGAACTTTTCAGGGTTGCCAGGCGGGTTATGGCCATCAGTTATGGTGATAAGATTATTGAAGGTACTCCAGCCGAGGTGATGGCCAATGAAAAGGTCAGGGAAGCCTATCTCGGGGCTGAGGAGGTAGTTTAAGATGCTGGTCGCCGAAGGATTGATGGTTTTCTATGAAAACATGCTGGCCCTCAACAATATTGCGCTGAGGTGTGGTGAAAACCAGATTATTGGAGTTTTCGGGGCCAATAGTGCCGGAAAATCAACCTTGATGTATACTCTTTCGGGGATTATTTTAGACCTGTTGAAGAAGGAAAAAATGCGGGGTGGAGAACAGATAACCGTCATGGGTACAATCACTTTTAACGGTCAGGATATCAGCCGGCTTAAACCCCATCTGCGAGCCCGCATGGGGATGATACTCTGTCCTGAAAGGCGGCGGCTTTTTCCCGAAAGCAGTGTGCTTGAAAACCTTAAGATCGGCGCCTATATGGCTACCCGAAAAGAGGCTAAGGAGACCCTGGAATATGTTCTGGAGATCTTTTCTCCCTTAAAAAAGCTGCTCCGCCGTCCGGCCGGTTTCTTAAGTGGCGGGGAACAGCAAATGGCGGCCATCGGCCGGGCCATGATGGCGCAGCCGAAGCTCCTTTTACTCGATGAACCGCTCTTGGGTTTAAGCCCGGCCTACCAGCAGGTGGTTATGGAGTCGGTCAAGCTTATTCGGGAAACCAAAAAAATTTCCATTATAATAACGGAACAGTTTGCCCGGCCGGTTATTCCGATTGTTGACTATGCTTATATCATGGAGAACGGTTCCGGGGTGATGTCCGGATCCGGTCAGGAACTGCTCGATAATCCTGACGTCAAAGCGGCCTATTTCGGGGTATGACCAATTGGGGTACCATATGAACCAACGTAATACCTACACCTTTTCGGCTTTTGAAGCAGCCTGCCGGAAATATCCGGAGCGCAACGCCTTGATCTATCTGGGCCGGAAATTTTCCTATCGTTCTCTCAAGCAGATGATCGATCAGTTTGCCACTGCCCTGCATCGCTTAGGGGTGGGGCATCAGGACAAGGTCATGATCTATCTGGGCAATTCGCCGCAATGGGTCATAGCTAATTTTGCCACCCAGAAATTGGGCGCTGTAGTGGTGCCGGTTTCGACGATATACACCTCGTATGAACTGCTCTACATGGTACAGGATGCCGAGGTAGAGACGGTTATCTGCATGGATACCAATTTTGGTTACGTTAAGGAAGTGGATCGACAGCATCCTTTACGGCGTATAATTGTTACCAACTTGACCGATATGCTCTACACCTGGCAGAAGATTTTCGGCAATCTGGTCGATAAAATTCCTAAGGGCAATACCGTCAGAGGGGACAATATCTATCGTTTTAACGAGCTTCTGCGTAAAGCTCCGCCGCAACCGCCTGATGTCGACATCGATGCCTATAAGGATCTGGCCTATATCATGTATACCGGTGGGACTACCGGATTTCCCAAGGGTGTACCCGGCAGCCATGCCAGTGAGGTTTCATATGTCAGCGATGTCATGGATCTCTTTCGTGATTATATCAATGAAGGCAACGATACCATGATTATGGTTAATCCGCTTTTCCATATTATGGCCAAAGGTTTTTTGCTGGCGGCCGGTCTTAATTTCGGTGTTACTACGGTGCTGATGCCGGTGCCGGTTGTCGATGCTGTGCTCCGGGAAATAGAACGTTTCAAAGTTCGCTGGATGCTTGGGGTGCCGGCTCTCTATCGCATGATTTTGGAAAACGACCGTTTACCCAGCTACGATATTTCCTCCCTTACCTACTGTTATTGCGGGGGGGATGTGCTGCCGGGTGAAATCTTCAATCGCTGGCGGGAGTTGACTGGCCATCCCCTCTATCAGGTTTACGGTTCGACCGAAGTTGGTCATCTGACCTATAGCCTTCCTGGTAAAGAACCGGATCCCCGGACAGTTGGTAATATCCTGACGTCACGGCGCTGTCTGATAGTTGATCCAGAAACCCTGGAGGAGGTCGAGGTTGGGGAAACCGGAGAGCTGTTGGTAACCTCTGCTTTTACGATTAAAAAGTACTGGAATAAGCCCGAGGAGACGAAACGTTCCTATGTTATGGTAGGTGAAGAGATCTTTTACCGTATGGGTGATTTTGTTCGCATGAACGAGAGTGGGGAAATTCAGTTTGTCGAAAGAACCGCCGATACGATCAAATATAAGGCTTACCGTATTTCAGCTTCCGAAATCGAGGCAGTGTTGCAGGATCATCCCACGGTTATCGGAGCTTGCGCGGTTGGGGTTCCGGATGCCGGATGTGGCGAGCGTATCAAGGCCATCGTCGTGCTCAAAGAAGATGCCAAAGGGGTTGACGGCCAGACCCTAACAGCTTGGTGCCGTAAGCGACTGGCCCCTTACAAGATTCCCCACTATATAGAATTTCGCGATATGCTGCCGAAATCGAAAGTCGGCAAACTTTTACGCCGTGAAATCAGGGATGAGGAAAAACGTAAAGAAGCTCAGTAAGATTAATTCTTCAGGTGGATTTGTTGACGTGGTCAAATAAAAGTAGACAGTTTTCTAAGCAACTTTTCTAAGAAGCCATTTTTTTCATATTCCATAGGCAACCCAGCTGTCTTATAACTGAGGTAATGCTAGATATGTACGGCTCAGAAGATGTTCTAACCCATGTTTAACAAGATTTTAGAGAAATTCCTCTTTTTTGCTAATTTAAGCCGAAAAAAGCTAATGATTTCAAGGGAGAATTTGCATTTTTTCATTTGTAGTTCCATCGGATGGGTAACATACCGATATTATTAGGTGATGTAGTGCCCCTTGGAGTTTCTTGAAGCCATAAACTATTGATTATAATGGCTTTATTGCAACATACAAAACCGGGTCCTCAGGGC
>DQWO01000095.1 GCA_011042595.1 Pseudomonadota bacterium | reverse complement strand
CCATTATTATCAGCCTGCAGGATAAAAGTCAGATATTTTAGGCTAA
This sequence comes from Pseudomonadota bacterium, assembly GCA_011042595.1. Classification (GTDB taxonomy): domain Bacteria; phylum Desulfobacterota; class Anaeroferrophillalia; order Anaeroferrophillales; family Anaeroferrophillaceae; genus DQWO01. The sequence continues at coordinate 4,283 of DQWO01000095.1, read as the reverse complement.
CAATGATAGTCAGAGCCCAGAACATCAACGACAGGACACCAAGAACATTGGCCGGCGTCGCTACAATACCATATTCTCCATGGAAACACTCGCGGATGGCATAAATAGGGCTGGTACCAATATCTCCAAAGACCACCCCCAGAGCGGCCAGGGAAAGAGTCGCCAAGTGCTGCTTTTTCGGTTCATAAACAGTACTCTTCTTCAGATTTTCCGCTGCCATAATTCTCTTTAGAAAAAATTCAGCTCCCCGGCACTTCAACCGGCGGCCTTGACCACCATGACAAAAAAGTCAACCGGCAAAGGTACATATCGCCGCCACCATAATACCCCCGATCTTGATCGTCAAGCATTACCTTTCTTGAAAAGGTAGAAACCAGAATACTCAATTGATGGCGTTGATACCGAGCAATTCTCTACCGATCATCAGTTTATGCATTTCAGTGGTGCCACCCAGAATAGTACTTAAAACCGCATCCCGATAGTGATGTTCAAGATCATATTCATCTGTACAACCATAAGCGCCATGGAGACGAATCGCTTCGGCTGCGGCTTTAACGGCAAGCTCAGAAGCCAGCCATTTCGCACTCGAGAGCTCTTTGCCATGGGGCTTTCCCTGGTCTTTTAAGTCAGCGGCATAGTAGAGTTGCCAGCGCAGCGGCTCAATCTCGGCCGCCATGCGGGCAATGACCTCCTGAACCAGCTGAAAACCGCCAATCGCTTTGCCGAACTGAGTTCTCTCCTGAGCATACTTTATACTCGCATCGAGACATCCCTGGGCCATGCCCAAAGCCCCGGCGGCAATAAACACCCTGGCCGTATCGATGCCGTGAAAAGCGCCATGCAGACCACGACCAACCTTGCCGATGAGATTCCCGGCCGGTACCCGGCAATCGGAAAAAGCCAGGTTAACAATATTGCTGGTGCGGCCACCAACCAACCGCACATCTTCAAGACTTATACCCGCCGTCTTGCTATCAACCAGCAAGAGCACCATTCCTTTGACACCCAGTTTTCTGTCGGTCTGGGCCAGCACCAGGACGTAGTCAGCCAGGCCACCCCCGGTGACAAAATTCTTGGTCCCGTTGAGGAGCCAGTGATCACCTTTTAAAATTGCTTTGCACTCGATAGCCCCAGGGTCACTGCCGGCGTTGGGCTCCACAGTGGCAGTGGCAAACATCAGCTCACCACGACAAAGCGGTGCCAGATATTGCTCCTTCTGCTCCGAAGTGGCAACTTTCATCAGGATGGTACCACTTAAAACCGCATGTCCGAGGGTACCCAGGGCCATGGTCCAGCTCACCTTGCTGAGCTCTTCCCAGATGATGGCGGCGGAAAGGTAATCAAGGGCGGAACCCCCATACTCTTTAGGCAGATGAGCTCCCAGGAAACCAATATCGGCCAATTTTTTGACCAAAGATTTCGGCGTGCGACGCTGGTTTTCATACTCCCGCAAAAGCGGGCGCATCTCATTTTCAGCAAATTTCCGCGCCAGGTCACGCAGCATCAACTGTTCTTCAGTAAAGGAAAAATTCATCAGACCACCTCATTTTATTGGTTACAAAGGAATGTTGCCATGATGTCCGGGACGGCGGTGACGCTCCTTGCCGCGCAAGAGACGCAGTGACCGGCTCAGGATGCGTCGGGTTTCACGAGGTTCGATAATATCCTGAACATAGGTTACCTCTGAAGCCAGCGAGAGGGCATCAGCATAAAGTTCGCGATATTGAGCCACCTTTTCAGCTCTGAATTGTTCCGGCTCGGCGGCAGTCTTGAGCTCTTTTCCATAAAAGAGACCAACCGCCTGTTCGGCCCCCATAGCCCCGATCTCAGCCGTCGGCCATGCATAAATAAGATCAGTGCCAAAACCCGGCAAAATTCCCATTCCCAAAGCGGCGCCACCATAAACTTTCCGCAGCAGAACTGCCACTTTGGGTACAGTTGACTCGGACAGGGCATAAAGAACCTTAGCTCCATGAGTGATTATGCCAGCATACTCCTGATCCTTACCGGGCAGATAGCCGGGGGTATCAACCAACAATACCAGCGGGATGTTAAAACAGTCGCAGAAACGGATGAAACGGGCCTGTTTGCGCGAGCTTTCAATCGTCATGCAGCCGGCTTTCACCAACGGTTGATTGGCAACGATGCCGACCGTATAGCCATCAATCCGGGCAAAGCCAACGATGATCTCTCCGGCAAAATCCGCTTTAACTTCACAGAAATCACCCTGGTCAACCAGCTCTTTGATCACCTGACGCATATCATAGGCCCGGGTGGTAAGGGCCGGAACCAGATCGTTAAGACGATCAGCCAGGCGTTCAGGATCATCTTCATTTTCCCGGCGGACAGAGTTCTTTTGCCAATTGTCGGGCAGAAAATCGAGTAATCGCCTGATTTCGGCAAAACAGTCCAACTCACTTGCCACTTTGAAATCAGCCACCCCGGTTTTAGCACAGTGGATATCAGCTCCACCAAGTTCCGCCATTGAAATATCTTCACCAGTCACCGACTTGATCACCTTGGGGCCAGTGATAAACATATGGGACTGCTTATCAACCATAAAGACGAAATCCATCAGCGCCGGCGAGTAGACCGATCCCCCGGTACAATTACCGAAAATCGCCGCAAGCTGAGGGATAACTCCGGAACTTAGGGTATTAACATAAAAAACCACCCCGGCATGCTTTTCATCGCTGACCCGATAGGGATCATCACTGCCCGCCAGTTCAGGACGCACAACCCGCGCCCCCGGGGAGTTGGCCAGGGCGATGATGGGAACACCCATGGTCATCGCCATTTCATGAATTTTATAGAGTTTACGTCCATGCATATAGCCTTGAGAGCCGCCCAGAACCGTGACATCCTGAGCGTAGAGACAGACCACCCGACCGGCTATAGTCCCATGACCGGTAACGATGCCATCTCCGGGAGCCCCCTCCCGATACTTGATCAGGCGGTTGAATTCGACAAAACTCCCCTCATCAAGCAGGGCCTCAATCCGTTCACGGGCCGTCAGCTGGCCTTTGGCATGCACTTTATCAATCTTTGCCTGCCCGCCCCCCAAAGCAGCCGCCTTTTTTACCTCTCTTAAGCGTTTAATCTTCTCCTGCATCGCACTTTACCCCCTTGAAGCTCAAATCTTTTCGGGATCAGTAAATAACCCTTTGGTAAAAATCTCGAGAAACATCTCACTCAGTTCCTCTGCAGTAATGGCACCGTCTTTATGAAACCATTTGCAGGTATAGTGAACCATGCCAAAAAAGGCGAAGGCGGCAACGGCTGGAGGTATCGGTTTCATGATCCCGGCAACCTGTAACTGGCTGAAAATTCCGGTCAGGGCCCGATAATAGCGTCGCTCTTTTTCAATCACCTGAAGTCTGTAGCTTTCTCCAAGTTTATCGATATCATTAATCAGTAAAACCAAGCGATCACGATCACCGGCGTAAAAGCTACTGTAAAAAAGCATGAATTGCCGTAGCTTTTCGGGCGGCGTTACTTCTAAGGCACATATTTTTTCGATCTCGGTCAGAGCCTCGGTAATATATTCATCGAGAAGCCTAAACAAGAGCTCTTCCTTACTTTTAAAATAGTGATAGAGAGAACCCTTCCGCATCCCCATAGCCTGAGCCAGATCACTAATTGAAGTTCCGTGATAACCCTTCTCAGCGAAAAGAGAGGCAGCCGTATTAAAAAGTTGTTCCTGTTTCAGGATAAATTTTTTCGTCATAAAAATACCGACCGATCGTTAGATTTAAGTATGATTGATAAACTAACAGGAATATAAATGCAAGCTTAAAATGGAAAAGAAACTGCTATTTTTTTCCTGAGGTAGTCCTTTCCGAATATCGGCAGGATACCGGAACAGGCGAGGAAATACACTCTTCCAGCTACCGGTCCGGTACCCAGAACTCGACTGACAGGCGGGAAGTAGAGAACTGCCCAGGAAAAAACCAGCTGAATGATGATGCCGAGGAGCATCAGCCGGTTGCGAAAAATTCCCCAGTCCAGACCGGATCGACAGGCAAAGCGCCGGCCCAACAGGTTACCGATCTGCATCAGCAGAATGGTTGCCAAAGCAATACCCGTTGCCGAATGATACAAGGGATCAGTGGATGAAAGCGGCTGACCATACCGCCAACCCCCTTGTTTTAGAACATAAAAAAACAAAAACAGTGACCACATCCCTTCCAGCAAACCCAGAAACAGGTAGCTGTGGCAGATCAGGGGCAGGGTCAACAAGCCCTGGTTACGATCCCTGGGCGGTTTTTTCATCTCTTCGGGAT
>DQWO01000043.1 GCA_011042595.1 Pseudomonadota bacterium | reverse complement strand
CCCGGATGCGGGCAAGTACACGTTCGGCCCTGCCCCTGGTAATCGTCATTTCCTCATTGCTTTGCTCAAGGCTGTTTTTCACCTCAGCCAGGTGTTCTCGGTTCACTTTTGCCTGGCGCTCAAGCCGGTTTACCTCAGCCCTCAGGTTTTCATTAATTTTATGCCGTGAACTGACGGTATTGGCATTGATCACCAGTACCAGCAAAACTACGGCCCCAAAGCCGCAGAACATGACGTCCAGGAAGGAAAGGTTGAATGGGGAAATTTCGTGGCGACGGCGCGTTGACATGGGATAAAATCAATCTCCGGGATGAACACGCAGCCGGGAAATCAGGTTTTGATCACAATAACTTTCCGTGTTAAGAACCAAACGTTCCTGCCTGAACTGCAGCTGATGTATAAAAAACATCAGCACAATGGAAATAACCAGGGCGATGAAAGTGGAGTTGAAGGCGATGCCAAGGTTTTGAGTAACCCCGGTTATATCACCCTCCACAGCGCGATTGGCCTGGGCCAGGGCGGCACCGATGCCACGCACGGTACCGATGAATCCTACCGAGGGAATTGCCCAGGCAATATAACGGATGGTTGACAGTTCCGATTCCAGTCGTTCTCCTTCGGACTCACAGACACTGCGCAGAGCGATGGCTGAATCCTGAACACTGCGGGTGGCGGCAAAACGGCCAATGGCGGTATTCAGGGCCCGGGGCAGGAGAAAATCACGACTGGTGGCTGATAATTCATTCAGCCGGTTTTTCAACTCCCGGGTATCTTCAGGGCCGATGGGCAATCCTCCCGGAAGCTGCAGCAGATCGAGATCAAGCTGCCGTTGTTGTCTGTAGACCGTAACCCCTTTGTAGGCCAGGATGCAAAGAGCCCATAACATCAGAACCAGGCAGGTCTCCTGTTCGTAATCACGCAGGGTTACATAAAAATTACGTGGTTGTTCATGTTGCGGATTTTCGGCCAGAATGGCATGCTCACGGGCCAGAAAAGCACTTGCCTGTGGCCGGATGAGGGTGATGTAGGTTCCATGTATCAAGATGAAGGCGGTAAGGAGAGAAAGAACCTGGTACAGAAGTTCAACCGGCAGTTTTTTCATGAGTTTGAGCTCCAAGTTTTCAAAGTTTAGCAACCATCAGATATCAACGGGAAAGGAAACCACAGCATCAGCATCGATTTTCTCCGAGGGGATGAATGTTTTGACCTCTGGTGGCTTCTTTTTCACTTTTTCGGTTTTATTTATTTCCCCGGATGGCAGTAGCTCCTGTTTCGGCAGTACCTGCCGCGGGGGCTTTTTTTCTTGCGCTTGACGCTCATGCTTGTTGACCGGTTCCGCGGCCGCCGCGGTCAGGGAAAACAAGATCAGCAGAAGACAGCATAATTTTTTCATCGGGCATTCCTGGCAAGACGAAAACCAATGTCGTTTTCGGGACTGCGGCTGTATGTCCGGTAGCTCAGCCTAAGTTCGGTAATTGTGCTGTCACGCCAGCTGGAACCTTTGACTACATGATGAGTACCGGTTGTCGGCCCGGTGGGATCTATTTCCCGGCCGTCGGTTCCGGAAATATTGTTGGGGGCGTAAAAATCGTAGCACCACTCAGAAACATTGCCGCCCAGGTCATGAAAACCACCTCGATTAGCCGGAAAACTGGCTACCGGAGCGGTAACCGGGTAGCCGTCATTATAGTTTTTGATTACCATCGTCAGGATCTCCCGGGCGGATTCGTCGGCATAGTTGCCGTTTTTGGTTTCCGGGGGGAAATTGCCGTCCCAGGGATAGCGGGCCGGTTTAGCGCGGCCGGCCACCCGGGCCGCGTAGGCCCATTCAGCCTCAAAAGGCAGCCGGTAACCATTAGTGGCCGGGATGACAGCGGTCATGGTGGCGTTTTCTTCTCGATAATAAGGTTTCAGCCCTTCCCGTTTGCTGAGCCAGTTGCAGTAGCGGACCGCGTCTTCCCAGCTGATCATGACTACCGGCTGACTGCCGCCGTCAAAGGTTTTACCACCTGTTGTTCCCGAACGATGTCCGGGTTTGAACCGGCGGAACTGGTCGTTGGTCACCTCACTGACGGAGAGGTAAAAAGGCCGGGTAATTTTCACCTGTCGCAACTGCTCATTGGCCCGTCGTCCAGGTTCGCGGCGCGAGGCACCCATGGTAAAAACCGCTGGTTCAAGGCGAATCATCTGATGCCCGGAGGCTGACATCCTTTCCTTTCGGGCTGCCGTTTTCGCAGCAGGAAGGACAGCAACCGGTTCCAGACGGATATTCACCTGTCGACTATGTGTTTTATCGGGGGTAACCTCATGTTTGACGGTTTTATACCCCTGAGCTTTGATAGTCAGGATATGTCTGGTGGTTGTCAGGCGCAGACGACCGGTAGCCGGGCCGTTGTGAGGTCGCCCATCTACCAGAAGCCTGGAGTTTGCCGGTTCCACTGCAACAAAAACGATACCATATTCGGGCGGCATGGTAAACGAAAGTTCCCTGGACGTACCCGGATCAAGGGATAGCCGGGTTTTTTTCTCCTGGTAGCCGGGATGGGTGAGGCTGATTGTCTGTAGTTTCCCACCATCAAGGGAAAGGGTGATGGGAGTGGTGCCTTTGAAGATGCCGTCAACAAACAGCATGGCCCCGGTGGGGGTAGATTTTACCAAAACCGTTGCCAGGGCCGGAGACAACGTAATTGTTTCCGGGGTATAGATGCCGCCGCCGGCTATCTCTATTTTAATTTCAGCCGGGGAAAAGCCTTTTTTACGCAGGGTCAGGATATAGGTGCCGCTGGGAAGCTCTCTGGACAGCGGTGTTGTCCCAAGCCTGGTTTCACCGGCAAAAACCACCGCTCCGGAAGGATTGGAAATCACGGTTATCTTGCCCTGGTCCGGCTGTAGCTCAAAAGTAAAATTCTGTTTTCTACCCAGCCCTTCAATCTCGACAACCTGTTTAATCGGCAAAAAACCTTCTTTGACCAGGCACAGCTGATGTTCTCCCGCCGTAATTTCCCGGCCGGCAAGGGGGGTGGTACCCACCGGGACATTGTCAATAAAAACTTCGGCTTTTTCCGGGGTACAAGTTACATCTACTGAACCCGGAAGCTTTTGCAGGGTGAAGGTAAAACGGTTCTGGTCATTTCCCCTGACCGTTATCGTTTCGTTCAGGTCCCGGTATCCGGATCTGGATGCCAAGACTGTATACTCTCCCTTGAGGGCAAGATAGTGTGAACCGAACCTGAACACCGGCGGAAAACCGGAAATGGCAAATTTTTCCGCTGTTGGTTCCACCGAAACTTCCACACTGCGGGCCATGAGGACAAAAACAGCCGCTATGATCAGCAGGAGAAAGATTCCTCCAGTCAGGTAATAAATCCTTTTGTTTTTTTCAGGTTGCCGCACTTCGGGAGAGGTTCGGGGCAGTTTTTTCTGCTTTTTCCCGCTTTCAGGCGGATAACTGGTCGCCGAAGTCGGGGGAACCAGTACCGTTTCCAGGGCGGAGGACAGCCTGATTTCCAGCCGGTCGCCGGAGATGTGAAAATGCAGCATGCTGTCGGCTATCCTGATGTGGTCACCGGACTTGATCCACGCGGACGCGGTTATATGGTTATCGTTGTGATAAATCGCTGAGCTGCCATTGGCCGGCTGCAGAAAGAGGTGGCCGCGGGAATCGGCGATATGGGCCTCGATCGCCCTGCCTTCAGGCAGGCGGATATGGGCGTTGACACCGGAACCGATTATCAACGGCAGATCAACGTCACTGAATTCGCGGATTTCATCATCCTGGTAAATGGCAAAAATACGGCTCAAATAGGTTCCTCACAGTGAATAAAAATGGAAATATGCTGGTTGACATCCACCTTAAACTTTTGGCGTACATCGCGAAAACCGGAACGGCTGCCGACAACCGTATAAATTCCCGGACGTAGTTTCAGCTGTTTTTCCTCAAACGTGCCCAGCCGTCCAACCCGGTAGATAACCACATCAGTAACTCCATCCGAATGCAGGTTGATCTCAATTTCGGTAGATGCCCTGGCAATCAACTGGTTGAGGGCAGCAATCCGGGCGCTCAGTTTCGGGCCGGGGTCTTTAATTGAACCGGCCATGTTCAGCACATGTCCGGCTTCGGCAAGGGGACCGTCATCCTGCAGCCGTTGAGGCTGGGCAAGGATACTGTTGATTTTTTGATCCAGCTCGGCGCGCTGCCTGACAAATTCGCTGTTCTGCACCGCAAACCCGACATCCGGATTTATTCTTAGCGCCTGTTTGCAGATCTGCAGGGCTTTTTGCCACTGTTCGGCGGCAGTCAGCCGGCGGAATTCTTTTTCCAGTGCCGACAGCTGAGCCGTGGTT
>DQWO01000079.1 GCA_011042595.1 Pseudomonadota bacterium | reverse complement strand
GTATTGCTTTACTGCGAAAGATTCATCAACGTTTCCCTGCACTACCGGTGCTGATGCTTTCAGCCATTGACCGTTCAGATATCGTCGTTGAGGCCATGCAGGCCGGTGCCTGGGATTATGCCAGAAAACCATTTGATAATACTGAATTGCTCCTGATCATTAATAATGTTCTGATAGAAAAGCGGCTGAAAGAGGAAAAGGAACAACTTTCCTCGCGGTTGCCCAACCGAAGTATTCGTAAAATTATCTCCCAGAGTGATTCCATGAAAATGGTTAAGGAGATTATCGAACAAATAGCCGATACGGATGTCACGGTGTTGATCCATGGGGACACCGGGGTTGGCAAAGAATTGGTTGCCAATCGTCTGCATTTTTTATCCCGGCGGGCTGATGAGCCATTCATAAAAATAAACTGTGCGGCGCTGCCGGAAAACCTGCTTGAAAGTGAGTTGTTTGGTTTCGACCGGGGAGCTTTTACCGGGGCCTTGCGTAGCAAGCTGGGAAAGTTTGAGCAGGCCGGTAAGGGCACTGTATTCCTTGACGAAATCGGAGAAATGGGTCTGCCCCTGCAGACCAAAATCCTCCAGGTTCTGCAGGATAAGGTTTGTACCCGCCTGGGGGGGGTGAAAGAAGTATCGGTCCATTGTCGTATCCTGGCGGCAACAAACCGTAATCTTGAAGATGAAATTAAAAAAGGTTTTTTCCGTTCAGATTTATATTACCGGCTTAATGTGGTTAATATTTATGTCCCCTCTCTGGATAAAAGAAAAGATGATATCCCGTTGCTGATTGATCATTTTTTGCAGATTTACAATAAACGTTATGGTCGTAGAAGGAAAATTTCCCGCAAAATTATCGATGAACTGCTTACCAGAAATTGGCCAGGGAACGTTCGGGAGTTGGAAAACTGGATCAGAAGATTTGTGATCCTGGGAAGTGGCAGCGGCTGGCAGAAAGCTGAGGCGCAGTTGAGCAAAGAAGCAAGAAAATCATCCCCTCATGATATGCCCTATCTGCAGGAAATATCATTGCTGCTGGCGAAAAATAAGTCTCTGCCTTTGCGACAGATGGTGAAACAGATTGTGGTAGCGGAGGACCGTTCCTACCTTTTACAGGTGCTGGAAAAGGTTAATTATAATAAGAAAAAGGCCGCCCGTCTCTTGAAGGTGAGCTATAAAACTTTTTTGGCAAAGTTGAAAGCCTGCGGTATTGAAAAGGTAAACATGAGAGATCGTCATGGGTTCTGATTCCTGTCATCTGCTGTTGCTGGTTGATGATCCGGTGGTTCAGGGACTGATAGAGACTATTCTTGACCAGCCGGACTTTCTGGTCTCAACTTTCCGCAATGTCGGCGAGGCCCTGGATCAACTGCGTCAATTAAAGACTGACTTGGTTGTTATTGATATTTCTGCCCGCAAAGATGGGGTGGATATTATCGAGACCTGCCGCAGTATTAATCAGGAAATCCCCATTGTTGCCCTTTCGGTTCATGATTCCATTGATGTGGTGGTTAGAGCGATGAAGTCGGGGGCTGATGATTTTATCAGTAAACCCTTTGATGCTCTGGAGCTCAAAATCAGGATACGGAAGGTTCTGGAGCGGAAAGCTTTAGCTCGTGAGGTGAAGAATAAACGGCAACAACTGAAAGAATATGATCTTTATGACCTTATTTTTGGCTGTTCCAGGATGATGGTGCCGATCCGCTCTATTATTGATCAGGTGGCTGATACGGATGTTCCGATCCTGCTTCGGGGTGAAAGTGGAACCGGTAAAGACCTGCTGGCAAAAGTTATTGCCGCCCATTCACTCAGGTCTAACAGCCCTTTTGTCAAAGTCAATTGTGCGGCAATTCCCCTTGAATTGATTGAAAGCGAGCTTTTTGGTTACGAAAAAGGTGCGTTTACCGGCGCCGGGGAGCGTAAAATCGGTAAGTTTGAAGCGGCGAGTGGGGGGACAATATATCTCGATGAAGTTGGTGAAATTAATCCGATTCTCCAGTCGAAATTATTACAGGTCCTGCAGGATGGCAGCTTCTCTCCATTGGGATCTGATCGTGATGTGCAGGTTGATATGCGGGTTGTTTCAGCCACCAACCTGGATATTGAAGAGGCAGTGAACGATGGCCGGTTCCGCCGAGACCTTTATTATCGGTTAAAAGTGGTGGAAATATTTTTACCCCCCCTGCGACAGCGGGTGGATGACATTCCCCATATCGCCGAATATTTTCTTGAACAGTTCTCCCGGCAGTATAACCGAGAACCCATGAATTTCAGTCGGAAGCTTTTGCGACTTATGCTTAATTATCAATGGCCGGGGAATGTGCGCGAACTGGAAAACATGATTAAAAGAGTAGTTATTTTTGGTGATGAAACGCCGGCAATTTCCGAGATCTCGGCTAAAAAGCGGGTTGGCCTGAGTCCTGATCTGGGGGGAATGATTTCCATCGATGATGTCCAGGAGTTGAAAGCTTTTGAGAAGGAAGCGGCCCGCCGGGCCGAACGTTTAATTATTGAAAAAGCGCTGGCAAAAACCGGTTGGAACCGGGTTAAAACTGCCTCGTATCTTAAAATAAGTTACAAGAGTTTGTTGACAAAGATTAAAGAATGTGGTTTGCATCCTGAAGTGGAAGTGGCGCCGATGATTCATGGTGAAGATTAGTTGACAGCTGGGAAGAAGGAGTGCTGAAAAGATGAAAAAAATGCTCTTGGTTGGATTGAATGTTTTGCTGCTTGGCTGTTTGTTGGGATGTGTGACCGCTGATTTTCCTGAGATAACCTCATCCGAAGCGCCCATGAGTTTTACCAAGGATCAATTCGTCATCGGACCTGAAGACGTCCTGCATGTGGAGGTATGGAAAGATCAGGATCTTTCCCGGGATGTAACGGTTAGACCTGATGGCCTGATTTCCCTGCCGCTGGTGGGAGATGTTCAGGCTGAAGGTTTAAATGTAAAGGGGCTGACCGAGGTGCTGACCAAGCGCTATGCCAAGTATATCGAAACGCCGAATGTTTCAGTTTCCCTGAATGCCATTAATAGTTTCAAGATCTTTATTGTTGGTAAGGTCAATGCTCCCGGAGCTTTTTCCATCCGCAGTAATACAACAGTTTTACAGGCAATTTCCATGGCCGGCGGTTTTGCTGAATGGGCCACCCCGGATAAAATTGTTCTGGTACGTCAGGAGAGTGGGCAGGAAAAGCATTATCGGATCAACTATGATAAAATTGTTTCCGGGGCGGCTCCTGATATCTATCTGCATAAAAATGACCGACTGATTGTCCAGTAAGTGAGGCGTTGAAAATCAGCGGCATTGGAGTAATGAAAGGGTGATTGATGAAAAATAAGCAAAAAATTCTGCTGGTTGTCCTGGTACTGTTTTTCTTCATTCAGCCGGTTTTTGCCGGGGTTCAATATCATCTGGCCACCAGTCTTTCTACCGGTCTGGAGTATGATGACAATATCTACCTTGATCCCGATCATGAAGTTGATGATTGGAATATCATGGTGGAACCGGAAATTAACTGGCAGGCACAGGCCGAACATGCCGGGCTGGAAATTGTCTATCGACCGGGGATGAATTCCTACCTGGATGACAGTTCCCTGAACTACATATCCCATGACCTGACCGCCCTGGCCAGCTACCAGCCCTGGGAATCTCTGGGACTGGAACTGGAAAATCACTACCTGCACAGTGAAGATCCTCTTGATGACACGACCCATGACGACCGCGAAGGGGTTGTCAGGGGTTATGATGAACGACAGGGACGCAACGTTTTTTACCGTAATGACAGCAGTATCAGGGCAACTTATACTTTTGGTGCCGACCGCCTCATTGAAGCCGGTTATCGTTTCGGCTTGCTGCAGAATGACGACCCGGAACAGGAGGACAGCAAGGAACACGCAGTGACCGGTCACCTGGGATTTCGTTTTGACGAGCAAAACCTGATTGACCTCGATTATGTTTTTACCCGGGGGCTGTATGAAGGTCCAGATGATTTTTACAGCCATGATGCCACGACCCGTTATACCCATACTTTTTCTCCCGCCCTCGATGTTTATGGTGAAATTGGCTACACCGATTATCAGTATGATCACAGCAGCCTGGAAGAAGACTGGCAGGAATATAATGGTAACTTAGGGTTTGTCTACCGTTTCTGGGATCACTATACCCTTGATTTGAGCTATGGCCGTTATGACTTGAATCCCGATGGCGGGGGCGATGATGCCGCCGGAGATAACTATCATGCCAGTCTGGTTCGGGATTTTGAACACCAGTCATTTACCCTCTCTTTTGACCAGGGGACCGATGTTGATGTTTTTGACGGCAGTAATAATGGATATACGGAATTCTGGCGTCTCCAGGCTTCATTTACC
>DQWO01000301.1 GCA_011042595.1 Pseudomonadota bacterium | reverse complement strand
GCTTGACAATGTATCCTGAAAGTCCAACTCAGAAAGTTGAGTTAATATAGAAAAATATATTTGATTTTAAGGAGGAGTGACAGATGGCTAAAGGGATGGGGAACCTGTTGAAACAAGCCCAGCAGATGCAGGCTAAAATGGCAAAAATACAGGAAGAAGTTGGTGCCCGGACAGTGGAAGCGGCGGCTGGCGGCGGCATGGTGAAAGTGGTTGCCAATGGAAGGCAGGAAATTCTTTCTATCAGCATTGAGCCCCAGGTAGTCGATCCGGATGATATCGATATGCTGCAGGACTTGGTAGTCGCAGCTGTTAACCAGGCACTGAAGGAAGCCGGGGAAATGATGGCGGCAGAAATGGGCAAGGTAACCGGCGGTATAAAAGTTCCCGGTTTGACCTTGTGATGCGAACCCTAAGCGAAAGCTGCAGTTATGAATTCTGAAGAAATATATAACCTTAGTGACAGCCATGTGATGCAGACCTATCGACGTTATCCTTTGGCCCTGGTTCGTGGCCGGGGGATGAAGGTTTGGGATGCGGACGGTCGGGAATATCTTGATTTCCTGGCTGGTATTGCTGTTTGTAATCTCGGTCATTGCCACCCTCTGGTAACTCATGCGATTGCCGAGCAGGCTAAAACCTTGATGCATGTGTCAAACCTGTATTATATTGAACCTCAGGCTCAATTGGCAGCCATGCTGACAGAAAAATCCTTTGCCCAGCGGGCTTTTTTCTGTAATTCCGGAGCCGAAGCCAATGAGGCGGCAATCAAGCTGGCCCGGCGGTATGCCCGTGAGATCAGGGGAATCGAAGCGGCCGAAATTATTACCATGCATCAATCTTTTCATGGTCGGACCCTGGCGACGCTTTCAGCCACCGGCCAGGAGAAAATACAGACGGGATACCAGCCTTTGCTTGCCGGGTTTCGCTATGTTCCCTTTGGCGATCCCGGGGAAGTTGCCAAGGCAGTCAACAAAAATACCTGCGCGGTCATGGTCGAACCGATCCAGGGTGAGGGAGGTGTTATTGTCCCTGCTTCTGGATATTTGCGTGAGCTGCGCCGTATTTGTGATGACTATAACCTGTTGTTGATTCTGGATGAAGTCCAATGCGGCATGGGACGAAGTGGTCGTTTATTTGCTTACCAGCATGACGGAATTGAACCGGATGTTATGACTTTGGCCAAGGCGTTGGGGGCTGGTTTCCCCATCGGGGCCATGTTGGCTTCCAATGATGCTGCCAGAGTCTTTGGTGCGGGTAGTCATGCCTCGACTTTTGGTGGTAATCCTCTGGCTTGCAGTGCGGCGATTGCCGCGTTGAACGCGATTGATACGGATGATGTCCTGAGTAATTGTAAAAAAATGGGGGAATACTTGCGGCAGCAGCTGGACAAGCTGAAGGAAAATCATAAATGCATCATTGATATCCGCGGGTTAGGACTAATGATAGGGGTGGAATTGGCCGCCCCGATTTCTGAGGTAATTCGGCGGTGTCAGAAAAAAGGCATACTGGTGGGTCCCGCTGGTGAAAAAACTTTACGCTTAACTCCGCCGTTGATTGTTACTCAACCTGATATTGACCGGCTGATTGAGGTACTTAACGAGGTGTTGCCTTGAAGGTAGATAAAAAAGATTTTCTGGATTTGTCCAGTTGGTCAGTGTTTGAACTCAAACAGATATTGACTATGGCAACGGTTTTAAAATCTGAACGGCAACCTCGCCAACCAAGACTCGCGGGAAAAAGTCTGGCGATGATTTTTGAGAAAGCCTCCACCAGGACCAGGGTTTCCTTTGAGGTTGGGATGTATCAGCTTGGCGGGCAGGCAATTTTCCTCAGCCGTCATGATTCTCAGCTGGGACGTGGCGAGCCCATTGAGGATACGGCCAGGGTGCTGTCCCGTTATGTTGACGGTATCATGATCAGGACCTTTTCCCAGGATGATACCGTTGTTCTGTCCCGTTATGCCACTGTACCGGTTATTAACGGCCTCACGGATCTTCTTCACCCCAGTCAGGTGCTTTCAGATGTTTTTACCATTCAGGAGAGGTTTGGTGACATTCGAAAACTGAAAGTGGCCTATGTCGGTGACGGCAATAATATGGCAAATTCATGGATTAATGCCGCGATGCGATTTGGCTTTGACTTGCAGTTAGCCTGCCCGGATGGTTATCATCCTGATGCAAAAATCCTCGCCCGGGCCCGGAAAGAAGCCGACAGTGAAATTAATGTGGTTGATGATCCGTTGCAGGCGGTTCAGGGTGCCCAGGTGGTTAATACCGATGTCTGGGCCAGTATGGGGCAGGAAGAAGAAGCTCAGTTGCGGCGGCGGGTTTTTGCGCCATACCAAGTTAATGACCAGCTGTTGGCGGTGGCAGCGCCAGATGTGATGGTATTGCACTGTTTGCCGGCTCATCGGGGAGAAGAAATAACCGCACCGGTTTTTTCGCGTTTTCAGGAGTTTATTTTCAGCCAGGCAGAAAACCGTATGCATGTGCAGAAAGCCTTATTGGCTACACTTTTGGGAGGAGCAAAATGACACAGTTTAAGAAAATTGTTCTCGCTTATTCCGGTGGTCTGGATACTTCAGTTATCCTCAAGTGGTTGAAAAATGAGTATCACTGTGAGGTTGTGGCTTATGCCGCTGAACTTGGCCAGGGAAAAGAGCTTGCCGGCATTGAAGCGAAAGCCATGGCTACCGGGGCCAGTCAGGTTTTTGTCGATGATCTGCGTGATGAGTTTGTCTCTGACTATGTTTTTCCCATGTTTCGGGGGAATGCTATTTATGAAGGAACCTATCTTCTGGGAACTTCAATCGCCCGACCTTTAATTGCCAAACGACAGATTGAAATTGCCCGCCAGGTAGGGGCTGACGCAGTTGCCCATGGGTCAACTGGTAAAGGGAATGATCAGGTTCGTTTTGAATTGACCTATCATGCCATGGAGCCTGGCATCACGGTAATCGCCCCCTGGCGTACCTGGGATCTTAATTCACGGGAGAAGTTGATTAATTATGCCCGGGAAAATGATATCCCCATTCCGGTGACCAAAGAAAAGCCCTACAGCAGCGACCGGAACCTGCTGCATATAAGTTTTGAGGGTGGGGTTCTGGAAGATCCCTGGAATGAACCGCCGGAAGACATGTTTGTCATGTCTGTTTCACCGGAGCAGGCTCCGGACCAGCCTTTGTATGTAGAGATTGACTTCAGGGCCGGCGATCCGGTGGCCATAGATGGAAAATTTCTTGCTCCGGGAGCTTTGTTGCAAAAATTAAACGATTTGGGTGGCAGTAACGGCATCGGTCGGGTTGACCTGGTGGAAAATCGTTTCGTGGGGATGAAATCCCGCGGAGTCTATGAAACCCCCGGAGGGACTATTCTTTATCATGCCCACCGGGCGCTGGAATCAATCACGATGGACCGGGAGGTCATGTTTTTGCGAGACTCCCTGGTGCCCGAATATGCCCGCATGATTTATAATGGCTTCTGGTTTGCTCCCGAGCGTCTGGCCATGCAGGCGTTTATTGATCACAGTCAGCAAAATGTTACTGGTACAGTACGTCTGAAGCTTTATAAAGGTAATTGCATTGTGGTTGGCAGGAAATCCCCCCAGACTCTTTATTATCCTGAACTTGCAACTTTCGAGGAAGATACGGTATATAACCAGCAGGATGCCGAAGGTTTTATTAAACTTAATGCTCTGCGGCTGAAAGCCCAGTCAATCCTGGGCAGTAGTCGAAAAGTAGATTAGTTTTGGCTGGATTATGGCAAAAGAATAAGTTCCTTGAGCGCTTGCTTCTGTTGCTGATGATAGGTGCTGGCGTTGTCGTTTTGGATCAGATCAGCAAATCGATCGCCCTTTCACATTTATCCCGGGTCTATTCACTGAAGGTTATTGACGGGTTTTTTTCACTGACCCTGGTTTTGAATACCGGTGTGGCTTTCGGTCTTTTTTCCCAATCTCCGGCTGTCTGGAAAGTGATTGCTTTACTTCTGCTTTCAGGAATAACGGTCATGGCTATTTTAGGTTATTATTTTTTGGGGAAAGAGCTGAGCCGGCCAATGAGCATCGCTTTTTGTTTGATTGTTGGCGGGGCACTCGGCAACATGATTGATCGTTTCCGTTTTTCCAAAGTCATAGATTTTCTTGATTTCTATTGGAAGAGCTATCATTGGCCGGCCTTTAATCTGGCAGATGCAGCCATTACTATTGGAGTTTTAGTACTATTGTTTGATGCTTTGCGAGAAAACAGAAAAACCGATTTGAGGCGTGAAAAACCTGAGGCATGAGGTGTACTTACCGTGTTTGGTAGCCTGATGCCTGAAAAGGGAGGCAATGCATCCGATATTGATAAAGTGGGGTATCCTGACCATCCATACT
>DQWO01000293.1 GCA_011042595.1 Pseudomonadota bacterium | reverse complement strand
TTCAGCCTGACCACTTCTGTCTTTATGAACTGGTACAATAAAAAATCAAAGCTGGTGGAGAGATAGAATAACAATGGCTGTCTATGAACCAGTTGAAGATTTCAAAGATCTCAAGCCACCAATCACCAATGTAGGGGTTATTGGCTGGATGAGGAGCAACCTGTTCAATACCTGGTTTAATTCTCTCCTCACCCTGGTAGTCTTCTACCTTTTATGGCAGGTCATCCCCCCTTGTATCCGCTGGGCGTTGGTCGACAGTCACTGGACCGGCACCAGCGCCGAGTGCCATAAAACCGGGGGGGCCTGCTGGTCCATTATTCATGCCAATATCCGTTTCATTATTTTTGGATTTTATCCTCCGGCGGAACAATGGCGTCCTTTATCAGCCATGATGATGCTCTTTGCCTTACTGATTGTTTCCCGAAACCGCAACTGGTGGTCAAAATACCTGGCCTTTGCCTGGATAGCGGGGCTGGTGATTATGGGTTTGCTGATGAAAGGCGGCATCCCTGGACTGACACCCATTGACAGCGATCAATGGGGCGGCCTTCCCCTCACCTTGATGCTTTCGGTTTTCGGCCTGGCAGCAGCCTATCCCCTGGGAGTGTTCCTGGCCCTGGGACGGCAATCGAGACTGCCGGTCATAAAAACCCTGACGGTTATCTATATTGAAATGATCCGCGGCGTACCGCTGATCAGCCTGCTTTTCATGTCAGCGATCATTTTCCCCCTGTTTTTACCCGAGGGGGTTACCATCAACAAAATTCTGCGAGCCCAGGCAGCCATCATTATGTTCACCGCTGCCTATGTGGCGGAGGTGGTCCGCGGGGGGCTGCAGGCCATGCCCACAGGCCAGTATGAAGCGGCTGACTCCATTGGCCTCAACTATGTGCAGACTATGCGCCTGATTATTCTGCCCCAGGCACTGAAAATTGTTATTCCGCCAACTGTCAGCATCCTGATTTCTGCCTTCAAGGATACTTCGCTGGTGGTGATTATTGCCCTCTATGACATCCTGAAAACCACTCAGTCCACCCTTTCCAATCCCAAATGGATGGGGTTTTCCACTGAAGCATACCTGTTCGTGGCCCTGATCTATTTTATCTGTTGTTATTTCATGTCAACCTGGAGCAGGCGACTGGAAGTAGAATTAAGTACGGACAGATAATCTGTCGATAGTAGGATGAAGGTAACTATGAGCGATACACGACCGGAAGAAAATATTGATCGGACAGACGACGATATCATTATCAAGATCACCGGCATGCACAAGTGGTTTGGAGAATTTCACGTATTGCAGGATATCAACCTTGAGGTTAAAGCCCAAGAGCGCATCGTCGTCTGCGGTCCATCGGGTTCCGGCAAGTCCACCATGATCCGCTGCATCAACCGACTGGAAGAACACCAGAGAGGCCTGATCATCGTTAACGGCATTGAACTGAGTAAAAATTTAAAAAATATTGAAAAAATAAGGGAGGAAGTAGGAATGGTATTTCAGCATTTCAACCTCTTCCCCCACCTGACCATCTTGGACAACCTGTCTCTGGGACCAATCTGGGTTAGAAAAACACCGCGGAAAGAAGCCGAAGATCTGGCCATGTATTACCTGGAAAAGGTCCATATCGCCGAACAGGCAAAAAAATTTCCCGGCCAGCTTTCCGGCGGGCAGCAGCAGCGGGTGGCCATCGCCCGCAGCCTGTGCATGAAACCAAAAGTCATGCTCTTTGATGAACCCACATCGGCCTTGGACCCGGAAATGGTCAAGGAAGTGTTGGATGTAATGATCAGCCTGGCCCATGAAGGAATGACCATGATTGTGGTAACCCATGAAATGGGTTTTGCCAAAAGTGTCGCCCACCGGGTATTGTTCATGGACGAAGGCCGGATTGTCGAAGAAAATATCCCGGATGAGTTTTTCGATCACCCGCAGCATGAACGAACCAAATTATTTCTCAGCCAAATTCTCCATTAACCATTATACCAAAAAAAGAACTTCCAGCAAATCGCTAAACGGTACATTTAAGGTTGTCAATGGTAATACTCACAAAGTAAGTTAGGACATGGTAAACAATGCTCTCATATGAAAATGCTCTCAAAATACTGGATCGATACGGAAAAGAGGCAGCATGGACCAAGCACTGTCTCGCGGTTGCTGATTTAGCATCCATTATTTCCACGGCTTTATGGGAGAAGACTGAACTTGATACTGAATTTCTGCACTCTGCAGCACTCCTGCATGATATTGGCCGATATGTAACCCATGACCCAATTCTTCACGGAGTAGAAGGCTATAAACTGCTTACAGAACTCGGGTATCACAGGGAGGCCTTCGTTTGTGCCTCGCACATCCTTTATGGCCTCAACCGCCGGGAAGCGGTGCAATATGGTTTGCCGGAAAAAGACTTTATCCCCACTTCATTGGAAGAAAAATTGATACCTTTAATCGATTTCCTGGTTGAATTCGACAAACCTACAACTTTAAAAAAGCGGTTTTCCTCTTTGCGTAAACGCAATATCGGCAATGACTATTTCTTGACTAAACTTGCGGAGGCCGAACTGAAGGCAACCTCATTTCAACGGGAAATCAATGAAAAATTTGGCATCTTATTGGAGGATATTGTCAACAACCAAGAAGGAGGAAAAAATGAGTCAACAGATTAAGATTATGCCATGCCTCGATATGCAGAATGGCCGGGTTGTCAAAGGGGTTCATTTCGTCGACATCAAGGATGCCGGCGATCCGGAAGAATGCGCTAAAGCTTATTGTGAGGCCGGAGCCGACGAGCTTGCCTTGCTGGATATCACTGCCACAGTAGAAGGCAGATCCACTATGCTTGACGTGGTAAAACGGGTCTCCGCGGTTACCACAGTTCCGTTTACAGTTGGCGGCGGCATTGCTGACGCAAAATCAGCGGAAGCGGTGTTGAGTGCCGGAGCAGACAAAATATCCACCAGTAGTGCCGCCTTTCGGAAACCTGAAGTGATCGCGGAAATGGTGAAGGCTTTTGGGGCTGACAAGGTGACGGTTGCCATCGATGTGGATCAGAACGCTGCCTTGCCCTCAGGCTATGAAGTCTATATTGACGGCGGGCGGACAGCTACCGGCTTTGATGCGATTGAATGGGCAAAACAGATTGACGGTTATGGAGTTCCGGTCATCCTTCCGACCAGCAAAGCCGGAGATGGTGTTCAGACAGGTTATGACCTGCCGGTAATCAAGGCTATCAGGGAAGCGGTTTCGGCTGAAGTAGTGGCCTCTGGTGGGGCTGGAAAACTGGAACATTTTTTTGAAGCAGTTCAAGCAGGTGCTTCCATTTTGCTGGCCGCGTCGGTATTTCATTTCGGGATTATCGGGATTGGCGATGTCAAAGACTACCTTCGCGGCCGAGGTATTTCTGTTCGCTAAAACGGGATAATTTGAGGCAAATTATTGACTGAAAACACCTAAGTTTTTCACCGGTTGTTTGAGAGTGTAAAACAGTCGGAGAAAGGTAAAACAATGCGAAAAATCAAAATTCACCTCACTCTTTTCGCCATCCCGGCTCTCATCGTCTGTGCAATTCTTCTATCTCCAACCTCGGGATACGCGGCTGAACCCCCAAAAAAAGATCCTGGCTATCTATATGCGATTCGCGGTGGGGTTTTGATCCATGATATCAACATCTTAGGCCACTCCGAAGAAAGCGGAGCTGATTTTAACCTGGAAGCCCTTTTTGTCTCACCCGACTGGCTTGAGTGGCTCTGGGCGCCGCATCCCCACCTTGGTATAGCTATTCACAGCCAGGACGATACCAACCAGATCTACAGTGGCCTGACTTGGGAAAAAGTCTTTAGTAATAATTTTTTCATTAATCTGAGTTTGGGATTAACCCTACATGACGGCACCCGTAAAACTTCAGAACATAACGAAAAAGAGTTGGGCAGCGACCTGCTCTTTCGCGAGGCTTTAGAATTTGGCTACCAGATCAAGCAACACCAATCCTTGTCAATTTTCTTTTTTCATATCTCTAATGCCGGAATCTACAGCGAAAATGACGGGATGAACCATCTCGGCCTTCGCTATGGCTACACTTTTTGAGAGGCATGTCGAATGTCTATGAAACCACAACAATGCAGACGCGTTTTGGTGCGATCTACAAGATTTTGCACGCGCTTCAGGTTGTGAATTGACCGTGGTTTGAGATTGTCAGCGATAGTCCGCAGGTTCGTAGATTTACGATGAAGGTTAAGACAGAGTGAAAGTTGGAAAATTGTGGTTGCCAATAGAAACCTTAATACCTGCCACCTAATTTTTCTTTGCAAAATTATAATCCTCACCATACAAATAACAGCAATGTGACACCCTCCCCTTTTTACTTCAATAATATTGACATTCAAGATTAGCTGATTAGAATG
>DQWO01000354.1 GCA_011042595.1 Pseudomonadota bacterium | reverse complement strand
GCAGTTGTTATCGGTTTTAGTTCAAACCGGTAAACCCTTGTCAGAATTGGCTATGGTGATGGTTGTCTATCCCCAGCTGTTAAAAAATATTCCGGTAAAAAGTAAAACACCACTGGAACAGGTTACGGTTCTCCATCAGCGAATTAGTGAAATTGAGCTGGAGATTCAGGGCCGCGGCCGCCTGCTGGTACGCTATTCCGGCACCGAAAATAAATTGCGGGTGATGATGGAGGGGGAAAACATAGAACTGATTACCGGCCATGTGGATGAACTGGCCGAACTGGTTCGGCAGAACCTGGGCCAGGAAGAAGGATAATTATCATGGTTAAATTGGGAGTCAATATTGATCACGTAGCCACCATCCGCCAGGCCAGGGGGATCAGCGAACCGGATCCGGTTGCCGCTGCCGTCTTGGCGGAGTTGGCCGGTGCGGATGGAATCACTATTCACCTGCGCGAAGACCGGCGGCATATCCAGGATCGTGATGTCTACCTGCTGCGACAGGTGATAAAAACAAGGATGAATCTGGAAATGGCCCTGGCGGCGGAAATTATTGCCATTGCGGAAGAAGTAAAACCCGAAAGTGTAACCTTGGTACCGGAAAAACGGGAAGAACTAACCACTGAGGGTGGTCTTGATGTTGTCGGTCAACAAGATGTGGTAGAAAATGCTGTCCGTCGCTTTCATGATCACGATATTATCGTCAGCCTGTTCATTGATCCTGATCCGGATCAGATTGATGCCTCCAGGCAGGTCGGGGCTGATTTTATCGAGATTCATACCGGCCGCTATTGTGACGCTGAAACCACCAGAGAACGGGAGCAGGAATTTAAAAATATCGAAACTGCCTGTGTTCTGGCCCGCAATCTTAATCTCGGGGTGAATGCCGGCCATGGATTGAATTATCGTAATGTGCAACCGATTGCCGCCATTCCCGGCATTTATGAGTTGAATATCGGCCATAGCATTATTGGCCGGGCGGTTCTTGTAGGTCTGAAAAGAGCGGTCCGGGAAATGAGAGCCTTGATGGGCTGAAAATGACAACAGTTAAAGGTATAGGTACTGATATTGTTAAAATCAGCCGCGTTGAAGAACTGATTTCCCGTTACGGAGACCGTTTTTTAAAGCGGCTTTTTTTACCGGCTGAAATCAACTATTGCCAACCGAAAAAGCGGCCTGCCATCCATTTCGCCGCCCGCTTCGCGGCCAAGGAAGCCATGCTGAAAGCGCTGGGGACCGGCCTGAGCCAGGGAATCAGCTGGAAGGATATGGAAGTCTGTCGACAGCCCGGTGCCGCCCCTGAATTTTCCTTCTCCGGCCGGGTAGCTGAATTATGCCGGAAGCGGGGGATTACCGGCAGTCTGATCAGCCTCAGCCATGAACAGGAGTTCGCCCTCGCCTTTGTAATTATTACTGGAGATCCATGATGAAATTAGTTGCCGCCAGGCAGATGCGTGAGCTTGACGCCAGAACCATTAATGAAGTGGGAGTGCCCGGCGTGGTGCTGATGGAACTGGCCGGGCAGGGTGCGTTTAAATTTATCGAAGAACAAAACTGGTTACCGTCAAAAACCCATCCCGTTTTAATTCTCGCCGGCAAAGGCAATAACGGCGGAGATGCCCTGGTGGTATCCCGCTGGCTGCGGCTGGCTGGATACACAAATATCAGGGTAGTGTTGCTCGCCGAGGCGGCCCTGATTGGCGGGGATGCCAAGGTAAATCTGGATAGTTATCAAAATCTTGGGGGTGCGGTTATTGAAATAACTACCATTGAGGCTTGGGATGATTTTTGCCGCCAAGCGGGAAAATTCAGTCTGGTTGTCGATGGAATTCTGGGCACCGGTCTTAAGAGTGAACTTCGGGGTTTGTACGCGGCGGTTATTGGCATGATCAATAATAAGTTGGGAGATCATGTCCTGGCCCTGGATATTCCCTCGGGCCTCCATGCCGACCGGGGAATACCGCTAGGAGATGCGGTCAAAGCCGATGCCACCGTAACCTTTGGCTATGGAAAAACCGGGCTCTTTGTCTATCCCGGGAAAGAATATGCCGGAAATGTTAAAATTATCGATATTGGCATCCCCGCAATATTTCTTGATTCCCTAGAAACCACCGAATTGCTCACCACGTCCGGCTGCCGGAAATTACTGCCACCGGCACCGGCATTAAACGGTCATAAGGGAAATCGCGGTCATCTCCTGACAATCGCCGGCTCCCGGGGAAAATCCGGGGCTGCACTTTACACTGCCTACAGCGCTTTGAAAACCGGTTGCGGTCTCTCAACCTTAGCCACCCCATTATCCCTGGCTGCCAGCATCGAAGGCCGAATCCCGGAATTAATGATGACGCCTATTGCCGATGATGGTCAGGGACGGGTAGGGGAGATTAACGTCCCCGATATCGAGCAAATCTGCCGGGGAAAACAGGCAATTGCCGTTGGTCCCGGGCTGGGTATCCACACCGAGGCCCATGAATTAATCCTGAAACTGCTGCAAAATATTTCCCTGCCCATGGTTCTTGATGCTGATGCTCTTACGGTTTTGGCTCCGGATATTGAAGTGCTGGCGCAAAAAAAATCCGCGGTTATTCTGACACCGCACCCGGGAGAAATGTCCCGGCTGCTGGGCGTTTCCACCCGGGAAGTCCAGCAGAATCGTCTCGAACTGTCCCGTGATTTTGCCTGTTGCCATAATGTTTATCTGGTTCTCAAAGGTGCCGGAACCATCATTGCCGCCCCGGATGGCAGCACCGCCATTAACAGCAGTGGCAATCAATACCTGGCAACCGCGGGGTCCGGCGATATCCTGACCGGCATCATCGGCAGCTTCCTTGCCCAAGGATTATCTCCCCTGTCAGCTTGCCATCTGGGAGTCTATGTTCACGGCCTGACCGCTGATATACTGGCAGAAGCTGGGAACAACCATGGCATAACTGCCGGTGATCTTCTCCAAACCATCCCCCAGGCATTAAAAGCTATTGAGAAAGATTCCAGCTAATCAGTCGGCATGACGACGAATATACGAACAGCTGAATGGAAAGATTTGGAGGCCATTGTTTCCATCTACAATCAGGCGATAGATGCCGGGCAGAAAACAGCAGATATTATCCCGGTCACCATTGCCAGCCGAAAACAATGGTTTGAAACCCATGATCCGCATACGTACCCGATTCTGGTTGCTGTATATAACAATATTGTTGTCGGATATTTAACTATCAGTCCTTATCGTCCTGGACGCATGGCAGTTCGTCATACTGCAGAGGTAAGCTATTTTGTTCATTATGATTACCATCATCGGGGAGTTGCATCGAATCTTCTTGAGTATGCTATTCACCTCTGTCCATCCCTGCGGATAAAAACCTTATTTGCCATAATTATTGACAGCAATGAATATAGCATCAAACTTTTGGAGAATTATGGCTTTAAGAAATGGGGACATCTACCCCGAGTGGCGGAATTTGCTGGTGTGGAAGTGGGACATCTTTACTACGGTTTGAGAATTGCAGATGAATTGTAACGGTGTAAGACCGGATGAGACAAGAGGTTTGCAAAAGATATAACTGCCCATGGATAAAACAGAAATCAAGATCGGATACTTGCCTGGCATCATTGGCAGGATAACAGAACTTCATGGAATCTATTACCATATGTTCTGGAAATTCGATTCATTTTTTGAAGCAAAGGTGGCTTCTGAACTTTCAACTTTCGTTAACCGATACAATGAGAATCAGGACCGCCTGTGGTCGATCTTACTCGACGGACGGATAGAAGCTGCAATTGCCATTGATGGCATTGATGTCCATGGGCAGGGAGCACATCTTCGTTGGTTCATTGTGGCCAATCGGTTTCAGGGAACCGGCATGGGAACCAGGCTTATTGAAGCGGCCATAAATTTCTGCCGGGAAAAGAACTACCACCAACTGTATTTATGGACATTCAAAGGTTTGGACGCCGCAAGACAGCTTTATGAAAAACATGGTTTCTCGTTGGTGGAGCAGCGAGTGGGGTTGGAGTGGGGTACTGAAGTAACCGAACAGAAATTTGAGCTGCGATTAGATTAAGTCGTATTTTATCTTTTTCCTTTATTTCGGCCAGGTGCTGTAGGGGTTTTGGGATAGATAAGCATTATAATACCTTATATCTGCCGATACTTCCTGCCCAATCCAGCCAGGAAGAGCAAAGCTCTCCTGTTCATTTTCTAACTCAATCTCAGCCAGGACCAGCCCTTCGTTAGCATCGTGGAAGACATCTATTTCCCATATATGGCTGTTCAGGGGCAGCCGATAGCGGGTTTTATGAATCACTTGCCCATGGCAGAACTCCTGCAGCATCTGCTTCGCATCGGCAACCGGCAGAAAATATTCAAATTCCAACCGGCGGATTCCGGCACTGGCGCTTTTG
>DQWO01000098.1 GCA_011042595.1 Pseudomonadota bacterium | reverse complement strand
TTTTAAATCTGTTTGCTATTCAGTTTTTATCTAACGGCAGACCAAACTGATTCTGTCCCAGCAGGGCAATGGAGTTGTCGCCCATCAGCTGTAGAAAGCTCTGGTCAACCAGGTTGCATTTAAAACCCCGGCAAACCCGGGGACGGTAATGGTATATTTTGCAGAAATACTTCCCGTTCCGTTTTTGCAGAAAAACGCAGCCCTGATCATCAGGATGGATCATATAAATTTTACCGGCGGCCTTGGCTTGTGCCGTTGCTTCCGCCAAAGTTTTCCCTCGAAGATCGCTGAGGTGTAGATCAACGCCTACATGTCCACCCATTTTTTTGATGAACTCAACCTCATCCGGTTGCAGTAAAATCCGTCGATATTTTTTGCAGCAGGCGCCACATTGACGACATTCATGAAAGATGCTGTCAAGGGAACTTTTATCTACTCGGTAGGCAGTCATTTCTAAATATTCCAAAATTCTTGTAAGGGGTGGTCGAAAAGCAGTTTCTCAGCTCTTTTTGCCGGAAAAATGCCGGTTTTCGGGATATTTTTGCTCCATAAACTTTCCAGGGTTGCCAGGATGGAGGCTTCCAGGGAGACAGGATTATAACCACCTTCAAGGATAAAGAGCAGGCGATTGTCACAGACCTCCCGGGCGTATTGGCGTAACATGGAGGTTGCAACCCCAAACCATTTGGTGGAAAGCTTGGTGGCGCTGATGGTTTCATCACGATGTCCATCAAAACCGGCAGATACGAGAATGATCTGTGGTTGATACTGCTCTACCAGATTTTGCAAAAGACGTCCCAGTAGATAGGTGTATTCCGGATCACCAAACTGGGGGAATACGGGAATATTAATCGTATAGCCTTTGCCGCTTCCCCTGCCGGTTTCGGTTTCTTTGCCGCTAAAAGGGAAGAGAGAATTCTGGTGTACAGAAAGCAGCATCACCTGGTTGGAATCGTAAAAAGCCTCTTGGGTGCCGTTGCCGTGGTGGATATCAAAATCAACAATCAGAATCCGATTCAATTTGTAAGTGTTCAGTAGATATGCCGCGGTCAGGGCAACATTATTAAAGACACAAAAACCCATTCCCCGACCCGGTTCTGCGTGGTGCCCGGGGGGGCGCACCAAGGCGAAACCATAATTGATTTCTTCGGCCATGATGCGGTCGGCCAGCTCCAGGCAGCCGCCCGCGGCCAATTCAGCCGTCGGGATGGTTTCCTCCATCAGGTAGGTGTCGCGATCATAGGAATAGGGGTTTTCCGACAGGGCATGTTCCCGCAGCTGATTGATATAAAAAGATGAGTGAACGGCCTCGATATCATCTGATCGTGCCATACGGGGGGGGATATGAATGAACTTCCCCTTGTAGTCCGTGTCATTGAGAACCTGGTACAGGTTCTGGAGCCGCTGTGGATTTTCAGGAGATGATTGTTCAATCCGGTGGTAAAAATAGCGCTGGTCGAATACCAGTCCCGGTTTTTTATTCATAATGATAGTGATAAATTGGTTCCGAGTTATATCGTTCGGCGGTTAAACGGAATAAGTGTCCGGTCCGTTGTACCTGTTGATCTTCATAGGTGAGAGATTTAGCCAGCTCAAAGCCAAGTTTACGCAGGCAGCGCTGCTGGCCATTATTATTGATATCGGTATACATTTCAATGTTCTTGATCTTTTTGTGGCTAAAAAGCTGGATGATTAAAAACTTTTGCAGTTCGGTGCCATACCCTTTATTGCGCTCTGCAGGCAGGGCGATTTTCAGGGAAATAACTACTGTTTCATTATTGCCCGGCGGCTGCCAATAATGGGTTGTTCCGATGGGTTTACCTGTATCCCTTAATTCAACCAGAAACAACTTTTCCCGGTCATTCCACAATGCTCCGGAGGCTAGTTGATCCTGTAAGTGTTCCAACTTGAGGCGTTCAGGAGAGAGGTACTTTCCGTAAGCCTCAGGGCTATGGCTCCAGGTAAACAGCAGTTCAATATCTTCTTTTTCAGGCTTACGCAGCTGCAGTCGTTTGGTAAATATCCTGTTTCCATAAATATCCATTTATCGTTTTATTTCTTCACAATGGTTGTAGATTGCATTATGCTATTTGTTAACCGGGGCTGTCTCAGGCGCAACACTTGTGGAGTATGCCGACAGCACCTGAATCAGCCCCGGTTCCAAGACTGTTACAACGTTTTGATTGCCTCTTCCAGGGATTTGCTGGAGTCGGCCAGTTGCTGCAGGGCGGCAACGGTACCGGAAATTGAGCTATTCACCAGCTGGGCCGATTCCTTGTTTTCCTGGGATGATTTCACCACATTGGAAATCTGTTGTTTTACTTCCTGGCCGTCCTGGGCCAGAGCATCTGATTTAATATTCAGTTCACCCACAGAGTCGGTAATCGTAATAATCCCCGTAGAAATTTTTTCCATGGCCTCCAGAGCCGTATTAATAACATCTTCACCTTCGTTGAGCATCTTCATGCCGTCCTTCATGGCAATGATGGTTTCTCTGGATTCCCCTTCAACTTTCTTGACGATGTTAGCGATATCGACGGCTGATTTGGAACTGTTTTCAGCCAGTTTGCGAATTTCATCGCCAACCACCGCAAAACCACGACCGGCATCCCCGGCCCGCGCTGCTTCAATGGCGGCGTTGAAGGCCAGGAGATTGGTTTGGGAGGCAATTTCCTTGATGATATCCACAAATCCCCCGATTTTTTCCAATTGGTCTACAAGATTGGCTACCATCTCATTACTGCTTTGCATTGATTCCGTGATGTCCTGCATCTTTTTACCAGCCTCAGCCCCTGCTTTTTTACCGGCCTCAGCCTCATTGGCTACGTTGTTGGTCATCCTGTTGGAATCCTGGCACATTTCAAGCATGGCGTTAGCTGATTTGAACATTGTCTCAACCTTGCCTGACGATTCTGCCAGCAGGGAAACCTCACGATCGATAATCTCCGTCATTTCCTTCATGTTGGTATTGGCATTTTCCATCTGTTGCAGAGATGAATCCACCAGCTGCAGTACTTCGCTACTGGAGTTGCTGATGAGCCGTTCCACCTCGGCTTCCGCGGTCATGTCGATGCTATATTCCAAACCACCCTTCACATTGCCCTTGGCATCTTTAATTGCGATGCTGGTTACTTTGACCGGTATATCCTTTCCCCGGATGTGTGCTACCGACTGCTCATCAATAACCGAATTGGTGCGCATGGCCCGTGAAATGCCGCATTTTTCTGTTTGACAAAGGTCTGTTTTGAAAAGGTCGTAACATTTTTTGCCTATTGCCTCTTCTACCGACAGTCCCACCATGGCGGCGCCGGCGGGATTGATATACGTAATGGTGTGGTCTGTATCGACGGCATGGATGGGATTGGGGATGGCGTTCAAATTTTCAATTTTCTCATTGGCTTCCTGTTTCTGTCTGGCCTCCTCGGTGACATCGAGGACAAACTCCAGGGCGCCCTTAATGTTTCCCTTAACATCCTTGATGGGTGCGCCGGTGTATTTAATCGGCATAATGACGCCTTCGGCCGGTCTGGCGATGGTTTCCTCAGTGATTACCGAATCGGTTTTCATCGCCCGGGCACAGGCACACTTTTCAGTCTGGCAGTGGGCTGTTTTGAAAAGGTCGTAGCATTTCTTGCCCATGGTTTCATCGGGCGTCAGTCCGGCAACGGCGGCTCCGGCTGGGTTCATGAAGGTGACATTGTAATCGGTATCAATGGACATGATGGGTGTGGGGATCGCGTTGAGGTTTTCGATTTTTTCCGCCGCGTCCTGTTTTTCCCTCATTTCATCAGTGACATCGAGGATGTATTCCAGCGCGCCTTTGATATTGCCCTTGGCATCCTTGATGGGAGAGCCGGTGTATTTAATCGGCATAATGACGCCTTCGGCCGGTCTGGCGATGGTCTGATCGCTGATGACGGAATCGGTTTTCATCGCCCGGGCACAGGCGCATTTTTCAGTCTGACAGTGGGGGGTTTTGAAAAGGTCGTAACATTTCTTACCCACGGCCTCATCGGGAGTCAGTCCGACAACGGTGGCACCGGACGGATTCATGAAGGTGACGGTATAATCGGTGTCAATGGACATGATGGGCGTGGGGATGGTGTTGAGGTTTTCGATTTTTTCCGCCGCCGCCTGCTTTTCCTTCATCTCATCGGTGACATCAAGGATGTATTCCAGCGCACCCTTGATATTGCCCTTGGCATCCTTAATGGGAGAGCCGGTGTATTTAATCGGCATGATGATGCCTTCGGCCGGTCTGGCGATGGTCTGATCGCTGACGACGGAATCGGTTTTCATTGCCCTGGCGCAGGCGCATTTTTCAGTTTGGCAGTGGGGGGTTTTGAAAAGGTCGTAACATTTCTTACCCACGGCTTCATCGGGCGTCAATCCGGCAACGGCGGCTCCGGCCG
>DQWO01000141.1 GCA_011042595.1 Pseudomonadota bacterium | reverse complement strand
TAAAAACAGATGGAGTGTTTACGAAGCCATCACAATTGATCATCTCCCAGGTAAGCCTTGATAACCCCAGGATGATGTTGGATTTCCTCCGGCGTTCCCTCGGCTATGACAACGCCAAAGTCAATAACCGTTATCCGGGAGCACAGGCTCATAACCACTTTCATCTGGTGCTCGATCATCCAGATAGCAATCTTGAACTCACGATGAATCCAGTGGATCAGCTCAATTAGTTCGACCACATCCTGTGATGGAAGGCCGGCTGCCGGTTCATCAAGCAACAATAATTGCGGCCTGGATGAAAGTGCCCGGGCGATCTCAACCTTTCGCTGCAGGCCATAGGAAAGATTTTTTGGTTTTTCTTCGGCCAGCTCAGTGAGCTTGAATATTTCCAGGAGTTCCATGGCCAGATTACGGATTTTCTGCTCCCGCCGCTGATAGCGGCCGGTACGAAAAAAAAGATCTCTGATACCGTAACCCAGGGAAGCATGCTGAGCCAGCATAATATTTTCCAGCACTGTCATTTCGTTCCAGAGCCGGATATTTTGAAAAGTACGGGCAACCCCACGACTGGTAACCTGGTGTGGCTTGAGTCCGTCAATCGGCTGATCCAGAAAGAAAATATCCCCTTTGGTTGGCTGATAAAATCCGCTGACCAAGTTGAAAACCGTGGTCTTGCCGGCCCCATTAGGACCTATCAATCCCACCAGCTCCCCAGCTTTCAACTTGATATTGAAATCCGATAAGGCGCACAAGCCACTGAAATATTGGGTTAAACCATCAATTTTGAGGACGGTCATGGTTTGTCAGCCTCATCAGTTCATTTAAAGCGGTAGAATTTTTTTAACCGGGGAAAGATATCTGCCAACTCCCGGTTTCCCATAATTCCTTCAGGCCTGAATTGCATCAGGATAATCAACAGCAGGGGGATGGCAACCCATTTAATGATCTGCAGCGGCCGCAGCAACTCCAGCAATAAGGTAAATAAAATAGCGGAAAGAATGGAGCCGGTAATGGAGCCCATCCCGCCCAGGTAGACCATGACCAGGGCTTCGGTTGACTTGAGAATATCAAATGACTTGGGGTTGACGTAGCCGATGACATGGGCGTAGAGGCCGCCGGCAATACCAGCCAGCCCGGACGAAAGCATGAAGGCGATAAGTTTCATTTTATTAGTGTTGACGCTCATGATTTCAGCTGCCACCTCATCCTGCTGGATGGCGATGATGCCTTTACCATAGGGATGAAACAAAGCGACGAATGGCGATAATGCTCAGTACTGTAAAAATGAAGACCCATAATATCATCCAGGGGATTTCTGCCACATCTTCCATGGCGAAAATTACCCGTTTCATTCCCATAAATCCCCTGGCGCCTCCGATCTTATCGATATTGATGATCAGGGTAATGATGATATAATTGGCCGCGATGGTTATGATAGCCAGGT
The DNA here is from genome assembly GCA_011042595.1 of Pseudomonadota bacterium. Lineage (GTDB taxonomy): Bacteria > Desulfobacterota > Anaeroferrophillalia > Anaeroferrophillales > Anaeroferrophillaceae > DQWO01. Next base: position 2,976 of record DQWO01000141.1, on the reverse strand, counting down.
AGTCTCCCCGGGTTTTGAATGACGGCAAGGCGACCAGCAAACCGGCAAAGGCCGCCGCAATGCCACCAGCTAAAAGTACCAGGGGAAAGCCGATAAAGGCATATTGTGGTGGCAGCAGTGGAGCGCCGAAGATTCGATCCTGGGCGAACAGGGCGACGGAAAGAACTGAGGACACATAGGCCCCGACGGCAATAAATCCGGCATGACCACAGGAAAATTCTCCCATGTGGCCGTTGACCAGGTTGAGACTGGATGAAATAATGATATTAATACCGACGAACAGGATGATAGTCTGGATATAGAGATCAATAACTTCGTACTGAGCCAGGAGCATGACCGTCATCAACAGGGCCAGGAGAGTTATGGGAACGGTGAGTTTCTGTTTTATCATGGGTAGTGCTCTAAATCTTGGTCGTTTTAGGAACGCCAAACAGCCCGGTTGGCCGCAAAGTCAGGATGAACAGTAGAATGCTGAATGAAAACAGGTCTCGATAGGTGGAAGGGAAAAAAGCAACGACCATGATTTCCAGAAATCCGAGAATAAAGCCACCGGCAAAAGCGCCGCGTATATCACCAATCCCGCCGACTACCGCGGCTATAAAGGCTTTCCAGCCGATGGTCAGCCCCATGTAAGGGTCAAGAATAGGATAAGAGAGGGCAAAAAGCACTCCGGCCAGACCGGCCATGGAAGATCCGAGGATGAAAGTGAAAACAATGACCGAATCAATGGGAATTCCCATTAATGGCACCGCAAATTTATCATAGGAAATGGCGCGCATGGCCATGCCGATTTTGGTTTTGGTAACAATGAACTGGAGCAGGAAGAAGACCAGGAAAGCGGTCAGGATAACGGCAATTTTCAGGTTGGTAACACTTACCGTTCCAAAGGTATAGATGACTTTATCTACCATTTCCGGAAATTTTTTGCGGCTGGCACCAAGCAGGGCCAGATTTCCATTCTCCAGGACCAGGCCGCACATCAGGGCCGTGATGACCACATAAAGTCGATGTGCTCCCTTGCGACGCAAGGGACGATAAGCAATTCGCTCCAGAGATACTCCGACTATGGAAGTGAGGATCATGGTCAGAGGGATAGTGAGAACCAGGGCCATGCCTCCGGAAAGAGCAATAGGGATGGAATGATAATGTCCCAGTAGCAGGCTGGAGACGAAGAAAGCAATATAAGCCCCAACCATGACAATATCGCCATGGGCGAAATTAATCAGCAATAATACCCCGTAAACTAGGGTATAGCCTAAAGCAATGAGGGAGTAAAAACTCCCCCATTGTAAGGCATTCAGGATATTTTGAATTAAACTTTCCACTAATTTTCAATCAAAGTAAAAATTCTAGTTAGTGTTCATCCGGAAACATTCATTTCCCGATGAACGCTTTCAGCGATCAGCAGTCAGCTTTCAGTAAAACATTGAAAAAATAACTTGTTAAGCTAAGCGCTAACAGCTGACAGCCCATCCGGAAACCAATGTTTCCGGATGAGTTTTTACGAAGCCATCAAATCAAGGGCAGACGGACTTGGTGAAAACAAATTCCCCTTTCTCGCTGATCCGGACTACCACCGCGCATTTTATCGGGTCGCCTTGATCATCAAGTTTCATATTGCCGGTAATGCCGGCAAAACTTTTGATGTTGCTTAACGCTTCCCGGATGGATTTCCGGTCCTTGCGGACCTTGCCAGTTACCTTGCCGGATTCCTGAATGGCCTGCAATACCAGGCGGGTGGCATCCCAGGTCAAAGCTGCGACATCATCAGGGATATAGCCATACTTGGCGTTATATTTATCAATAAACGCCTTGGTGGCCCCAGTGGCCCCGGCGGCAGCATAATGGGTAGAGAAAAAAGCGCCAATGCAGTCATCGCCACAGAGGTTCATCAATTCGGCAGATCCCCAGGCATCAGAACCCATGAACGGGCCCTTCCAGCCCAGGTCGTGAGCCTGCTTGACGGTCAAGGCAACCTCGTTATAGTTGTTGGGCAGGAAGATAAAATCCGGTTTGGCGGCAATAATAGTAGTCAGCTGGGCGCTGAAGTCCTGGTCTCTGTCGCCATAACTTTCAAAAGCCACCACAGAACCCGCCCCGTTCTTTTTTTCAAAGTCAGCCTTGAATATTTCCGCCAGGCCTTTGCTGTAATCATTGGCCAGCGCGTAAAGTACGGCGGCTTTCTTGGCTTTGAACTGTTCCATGGCAAAATCAACCGCTACCGGACCCTGGAAAGGATCGAGGAATGCCGCCCGGAAAACCCAGGGACGGTCCTTGGTGGTGTCCGGATTGGTAGACCAGGGGGAGATCATCGGGGTTTCGTTCATGTCGGCAATTTCACCGGCCGGTACCGCCTGTTTACTGGAGTTCGGCCCGATAATGGCCAGTACCTTGTTTCGATCAATCAATTTCTGGGTGACCGCTACCGCTGATTCGGCCTTTGATTCATTGTCTTCATAGATGAACTCCAGGAGGTATTTGCTTTGACCAACCAGCAGGCCACCGGCGCCATTGATTTCAGCTTTCAGCATTTCGGCAGCATATTTGGATGATTCTCCCACTTTGGGGATTTCACCGGTCAAGGGAATATTGAATCCTATCCTGATGGTTTTTGTTTTGGCAAAGCCAGGTATTGCCAGGGCCAGTATCAACCCAAACATCAAAGCGGCGGAAAAAATCTTTTTCATAGCTCTCTCCTGTCGGCTAAATTTTTAGCAGAATTTTTAGTTGCAACTGCCTACCAGATTTAGACAGGGATAGTCAAGCCTTTTGCCGTTGCTTTCCAGTGAATTAATATTGCGCTTTAAACTGGTTTTTGCTAGGTTGTCTTTAGTGCCTTACTCCTGAAAGGCCGTCACTCTTTTCAGTACCCCCTTGAGGGGTGTAAAAAACAAGAAATTGTCGGGAATACATTCAGGATGTTCGGGCTTGGCTCATAGCGGCATTGGGTGCCGAACGAATCACCACGACGGTGAT
>DQWO01000255.1 GCA_011042595.1 Pseudomonadota bacterium | reverse complement strand
TTATTATTGATAAACCGGCTGGTCTGACTTCCCAGGCTGTTGTCAGCCGGGTAAAGCGGATTTTGGGTTGTCGCAAAGCCGGGCATACGGGAACCCTCGACCCATTGGCAACCGGGGTTCTGCCGGTAGCGCTGGGAAAGGCTACCAGACTGATTCCCTATCTGGATGAGTCAGTCAAGGTTTATTCGGGTGAACTGTGCTTTGGGGTTGAGACTGATACTTACGATTGCCAGGGGAAAGTCCGTCGTCAGTTTACGGGGAACATGAGGTTTTCCCCACTGGATTTGAAAACGGTATTGGCTGATTTTACTGGTACAATCAGCCAGGTTCCCCCCACTTTTTCAGCCTTGAAAAATAAGGGAAAACCACTGTATGCCCTGGCCCGTAGTGGAAAACCGGTAATTCCGCCGCCGCGGCAGATAACGGTTGACTCTTTTGAGTTGCTTTCACTGAAATTACCGCAAGCTACCTTTCGGGTCTGTTGCTCCCGAGGTACTTACGTTCGTTCTTTAGTCCATGACATTGGTTTGCGGTTGGGCTGCGGTGCTATGTTGACCCGTTTGCTCAGGGAACGAAGTGGTCCTTTTTTGTTAGCGGATGCGGTTGGACTAGAGCAACTTAAAACGGCGGCTGGTCAAAATGACTTTTCCGCAGTTATTTCCATGGCAAAAGTTTTGTCCAGGATGCCGGCGCTGACCATTGAGGATGAGGAACTTATTGCCTTGATCCGGACGGGGTCGGCGTTGCCGGAGCAGAAGATGACGCAATCGTTGACCCAACCACCAGGGACTGAATACAAACTCATAGATTCAGTAGGTAATCTGCTGGCCATAGCCTGCCTGGTATTGGAAAACCGTTACTGTCAGTTACGGATGAAAAGGGTATTTTTGCAATAAAATCTTTACATTCAGGGAGTCCTGTGATATTCGCAGGTTAGTGATTTTGTGGCTTTAGGCCTGTGTCTGATTATTTGTGGGAGGAATAGATTCAATGGCTTTAGAAACTGAAAAGAAGAAAACCGTAATCGAAAAATTTCAAATGCACGACAGCGATACCGGCTCGCCGGAAGTTCAGATTGCTTTGTTAAGTGAGCGGATAATTTATTTAACCGAGCACTTTAAAACCCATAAAAAGGACTTTCATTCACGCCGGGGACTTTTAAAACTTGTTGGCCAGCGTCGTCGGTTGCTTGACTATCTGAAGAAAAAAGAATTTCAACGTTATAAAACCGTGATCAGTACACTGGGATTGCGTCGGTAAATGGCCAGCTGTAATTTCAGTTGTGAACTGCCGACCCCGGAACTGCTTATAAATGCAGAACCAATAGAAGGATAGGAAAAATACATGAAGCGTTATTGTAAACTGGAAGTTGAAGAATGTAACATTGTCCTGGAAACAGGGAAATTAGCCAAACAGGCTGGTGGTTCGGTAGTGGTTCGCTCGGGTGATACCATAGTTCTGGTGACTGCCGTTGCCGCTCAAAAAGGGCGGGAGGGGATAGATTTCTTTCCGCTCACCGTTGATTATCGTGAAAAGACTTATGCTGCCGGTAAAATTCCCGGCGGTTTTTTTAAGCGGGAAGGTCGCCCTACTGATCGTGAGACCCTGACATCCCGGCTCATCGACAGGCCTATCCGGCCCTTATTCCCCAAGGGTTTTACTTGTGAAACCCAGGTGATTGCCACGGTTCTTTCGGTAGATGGAAAGAATGATGCGGCCATCCTGGCCTTGACTGGAGCCTCCGCGGCCCTGATGATTTCCGATATTCCTTTTACCGGCCCCATTGCCGGAGTCCGTGTTGGACGTATCGATGGAAAGCTGGTGGTTAATCCACCTCAGGATGAGATGGAAAACAGTGACCTTGATATAGTGATGGCCTGTAGCTTAGAGGCCGTAGTCATGGTTGAGGGTGGTGCCCGGGAATTGCCGGAAGATGTTATTGTTGAAGCCCTTAAGTTTGGGCATCAGGCAGCTCAGCCATTGCTGCGGGTTCAGGAAGATATGGCCAAACAGGTTGGTAAACAAAAGCGGGTTGTTGTTGCTCCTCAGCTTGATGAAAAATTGACTGCCGTGGTGGTGGAAGAATACGGCGCACGCATTGTAGAAGGTCTGGCTGTCGATGATAAACTGGAAAGGCGGGATTATTTCAGTGATTTAAAAGCTGAAATTGCCGTGCAGCTGGAAAGCCGGGATATTCCGGTGAATGATCTCGGCGAAATATTTGAAAACCAGTTGTCCGCCGCCATCCGGCAGCAGATCTATCAGCAAAGGGTCAGGATTGGGGGGCGAGCCGTTGATGAGGTCAGACAAATATCCTGTGAGGTTGGATTGTTGCCCCGGGTTCATGGGTCGGCTTTGTTTACCAGGGGTGAAACCCAAGCCCTGGTGACCGGTACTTTAGGGACTTCATCGGATGAACAGCGGATAGATTCCCTGCTTGGGGAAAGTTTTAAACGGTTTATGCTTCATTACAACTTTCCTCCATACAGTGTCGGCGAAGCGCGTTTCCTCCGGGGGCCGGGACGGCGTGAAATTGGTCATGGAACCCTGGCTGAAAGGGCTTTGACGCCGGTTCTGCCCAGTGCCGAAGAGTTTCCCTACACTATCCGGGTGGTTTCAGATATCCTTGAGTCCAATGGCTCATCCTCAATGGCCACGGTTTGTGGTGGCTCGCTGGCATTGATGGACGGCGGGGTGCCCCTGAAAGCCCCGGTAGCCGGAATTGCCATGGGACTGGTTAAGGAGGGGGATGATTTTATTGTTCTTAGCGATATTCTGGGTGACGAAGATCACGTTGGTGATATGGATTTCAAGGTGACCGGAACCCGTGAAGGTATTACCGCTATCCAGATGGATATCAAAATTACCGGGATAAGCCAGGAAATTATGAAGAAAGCCCTGGATCAGGCCCGGGAAGGTCGGTTGAGCATCCTGGAGAATATGGAAAAATGTCTGGATAAATCACGGGAAGATATTTCCACTTATGCCCCCAGGATTATTACTATTACTGTTCACCAGGATAAAATTCGCGACGTTATTGGGCCGGGCGGAAAAAATATCCGGGCCATTGTTGAAAAAACCGGAGCCAAGATTGATATTGAGGATAGTGGTGAAATAAAAATTGCCTCTGCTGATGAAACTGCTGCCGATATGGCTATTGCCATGATTCGCGATTTGACCCAGGAAGCCGAAGTTGGGAAAATATACCTGGGTAAAGTACAGAAAATCATGGACTTTGGTGCTTTTGTGGAGATATTTCCCGGGACGGATGGTCTGGTGCATATATCACAGCTTGCTCATGAACGGGTTCGCAATGTCAGAGATGTTCTGAAGGAAGGCGATGAGGTTTTGGTGAAAGTCCTGGAAGTTGACCGCCAGGGTAAAATCAAGCTTTCCCGCAAGGATGCCCTTGATGAAAAGAAGGGCAAGTAGATCTTGCCACTTATTCCACCAGTGTTGTTCTAACAGTAAGGCGGGTTTGACCCGCCTTATTTTTTGGAATCCTCTTGATTTTATGAATCGATTCTGTTGAATTCAATGACTATTGGCTCTGAAAACAGCTGAAAGAAATTGTAACAGGATGTTCCGGCATGGCTCTCGCTCATTCTCGCCGGCCGTCCATGGCCGGCTCCGAGGTGTCCACCGCGAATCACCATCACGGTGATTCGTTCGGCGGCCAATACCGCTATGAGCCAAGCCCGAACATCCTTTAATGTACGTCGGAAAGTTGAGTTGTGACTTTACAAATTTCGGGACCAGGATTATATTATCATTAGTCAAAAGCGTTGGTTCTGATTTTCAGGTCAGTTTGATGCTAGGTGGGTGAGATAGTTCAGGAAAGGAAGATATTGTGGCTGGAAAAGATTATTATGCTGTTCTCGGGGTGAGCAAAAAAGCTTCTGAAGAAGAGATTAAAAAAGCATTTCGCAAATTGGCCCGGAAGTATCACCCCGATATGAATCCGGATAATGCCGCTGCTGAAAAGAAGTTTAAAGAGCTTAGTGAGGCCTATGAAGTCCTCAGTGATGCAAAAAAACGTAAAGAATATGATGCCTATGGGGAAACTTTTCAGCAACCGGGAGGGGGATTTCACAGTCATCCCGGCGCTGGAGCTTATGGTTTTGATCTGAATGACCTCTTTGGAGGTCGAACGGGTGGAGGAAGGAGTAGGACTTTTACTTCTGGTGGTAATTCTGCTGATATTTTTTCCGATCTTTTTGCTGGCTCCGGTGGATTTCAACAGCAGGTGAGGCCGCGAAAAGGTGAGGATATTACTTATGCGGTTGAAATCTCTTTTGCTGAGGCTGTTCAGGGAACTGAATTACGATTGCAGATCAATCACCGGAAGGTGACAGTCAGGATTCCGCCCGGTACTAATAATAATTCAAAATTACGGGTTAAAGGAAAAGGTCAGTCGGGGCTCATGG
>DQWO01000116.1 GCA_011042595.1 Pseudomonadota bacterium | reverse complement strand
TTTATGTTAATACCTTAACTTTCTGATTTGTATTGTCAGGGATACATTACAGGATGTTCGGGCTTGGCTCATAGCGGTTTTGGCCGCCGAACGAATCACCGTGATGGTGATTCGCGGCGGACGGCCGGCGAGAATGAGCGAGAGCCATGCCGGAACATCCCAGGAAATTTGGCAGGAATAGAACCATGACCGAATCAATTGATGTGCTACTGCTTATGGGCAGTGATTCCGACTGGGAAGTCATGGCAGAAGCTTCCCGGATTTTACAGCAGTTTTCCATTGCCCACGAAACCAGGGTCACTTCAGCCCACCGCACTCCTGAACGAACCGTTACCCTGATCAGGAAAGCAGAAGCAAAAGGCAGCAAAGTAATCATAGCCGGGGCGGGAGCGGCAGCCCATCTTGCCGGAGTTGTTGCTGCGCATACGACTCTCCCGGTTATTGGCGTTCCACTCAATGCCACATCTCTCCAAGGGATGGATGCCCTGTTGGCCACAGTACAGATGCCGGCAGGAATCCCGGTAGCCACAATGTCAATCGGCAAAGCCGGAGCGGCGAATGCCGCCTTGTTTGCCATTCAGATTATGGCACTCTCTGATGAAAAACTGGCTGATACCTTGCGGCAGTACCGCCGGCAGATGGTTGAAAAAGTAGAAGCCAAGGATGAGCGGTTACAACAGAAACGGGAACAAAGATAAATCATCAACATCCTTATCTGACATTGGTATAACTCAGCTTTCCGACTTGCATTGCCAGAAATATATTACAGGATGTTCGGGCTTGGCTTATAGCGGTATTGGCCGCCGAACGAATCACCGTGATGGCGATTCGCGGCGGACGCCTCGGAAGCCGGCCATGGACGGCCGGCGAGAATGAGCGAGAGCCATGCCGGAACATCCCAGGAAATCTTATTATTTTTATTTAGAACGTAACAATCCATGAAAACACTCACCTATCCCTTTCCTGCCGGCCAGGAAGGGGTTTTTATCCAGCAAATCATCGATGCTATCCGGGCGGAAAAAGTTTTTATTTTTCCCACTGAGACCTTTTATGGCCTTGGTGGCAATGCCCTGAGTCAACAAGTGGTAGAAAGGGTGGGAGAGTTAAAAAACCGCCCGGACAACAAAGCGTTCCCAATCCTGGTCAGCAACTACCAGATGCTCGAATCCCTGGTGGAGGAAATCCCGGATGCGGCCAGAACGCTCATGAATCGTCACTGGCCTGGACCATTAACTATTATTTTTTCAGCCCGACAGGGCCTGCCAGCCGGAACCGTCAGCCCAGAACAAAAAATAGCCGTGCGTATTACCTCCCATCCTTTCCTGCGGCTGCTCAGCAATAAATTGTCGCTGCCCCTGATTGCCACCAGTGCCAATCTAAGCTCCGCTCCACCGGCCAAATCCTGGGCTGAAATTGACCGGGAACTGCTGCAAAAGGTAGATTTCCGTGTTGATGGCGGTAATTGTCCTCCAGGAGCGGCTTCAACGGTAGTTGACATTACCGAATCCCCCGCAAGGGTAATTCGCTCCGGTGATATTTCCCTTGAACAGGAGCAAAGCTGATGGCTGAAAAATTTTTTGGCAGTCCCATCCCAAATCCCCAGGCAGTAGCTTTATTCTCCCGGGGGCTGGATAGCATTCTGGCGGTAAAAGTCCTGCAACAACAGCATCTTGCCATCCAGGGAATCTTTTTCACCACCCCTTTTTTCAATACCGGAATCAGGGGACAGGAAAATGAATTCATTGCCAAAATCGCAAAAGACTATGGCATCCCTTTATGTGTTATTGATATCAGCACTGAGTTCCTTGAGCTGCTTGCCGCTCCAGCCCATGGATACGGTAAGAATTTCAACCCCTGCATAGACTGCAAACTGCTCATGGTCCGCAACGCAAAAACATATGCCGCCAAATGGAGCGCGAGTTTCATCGTTACCGGTGAGGTTCTTGGCCAGCGTCCGTTTTCGCAACGGCGGGATACCATGCGCATCATTGAGAGGGATTCAGAGACTACCGGTATGCTGCTCCGCCCCCTGTCAGCCAAACTGCTGACGGAAACCATTCCAGAGCTGGAAGGTCTGGTTGACCGGACAAAACTATTTGATTTTTCCGGCAGGGGGCGCAAACCTCAGCTGCGGCTGGCAGCGGAACTGGGGATTACAAATTTTCCCACCCCGGCAGGCGGCTGTCTGCTCACCGATCCCGCCTATGCCAGGCGGATCAAAACCCTCTACACCCATGAGCGGCATCCAGATGCCCGGGACGTTGAGATATTGAAATATGGACGCTTTTATAACTTTCCCCCGGCAGGATTTCTGGTGGTCGGCAGAAACCAGAGTGAGAACCAACAGCTGCTGCAACTGGCTGACAAGGAAACCATCATTATGCGCCTGGGGGAAATACCCGGCCCCATCGGCATTTTCAGCGGTTCAGAGGAACAAATGCCGGCAGCTGCATCATTGCTCATCCGTCACAGCAAGGCCCGAAACAAAGCCGATGTCTTAATTTCCTGGAAACAGGGAAATCGCTCAGGTTCCTTTAAACAACCAAAGATAATAGACTGTTGAGAATATCCTGATGCCGGCTAAAAAAGATTCCACTGCTGAAAAATTGCCCAAGCTGACCCCCATGCTGCGGCAATATCAGGCGATCAAGAAAAAACATCCGGACAAGATTCTTTTCTACCGCATGGGTGATTTCTATGAAATGTTTTTTGACGATGCGGTCAAAGCAGCCAGACTGCTGAAGATAACCCTGACCAGCCGCAACAAAAATGATGACCAGCCTATCCCCATGTGCGGCATACCCCACCATGCCGCCGGGGGATATTTATCCACCCTTATCACTGCCGGCTGCAAGGTAGCCATCTGTGACCAGGTGGAAGACCCAAAAACAGCAAAAGGCCTGGTAAAGCGGGAAGTTACCAGAATAATCACCCCTGGTATAACTTTTGAAGAGGGGACCATTACCACCAGTCAGAGCAATTTTTTGGCCACAATTTACCAAGATAATCAACGATATGGTTTGGCCTGGCTGGAAATTACCACCGGCGAATTCCGGCTCACAGAGTTGGCAACCCTGACGGAATTGATTGATGAACTGGCAAAGATTGTCCCGAAAGAGTTACTGCTTTCAGAAAAACAGCGGGACCAGGCCTGGCAGCAAGAATTACTCAGCGAGTTTCCCACTGTTCACCTGACCCGGAAAAAGGAATACCCCGCCTTTACCCTGAACCTGGCCCGGGAACGGTTATGCCGGCATTTCTCCGTCCTGACCCTGGATGGCTTCGGTTGCCAGGATATGGCCGCCGCTATAGCTGCTGCCGGAGCGGCACTTGGCTACGTTCAGGAAACCCAGAGTGAGAAACCCCTGGAACACCTGAACCGTTTGCAGGTTTATCACAGCACCGGTCATATGCAGCTTAACAAACAGACGGTAGTCAACCTTGAATTGCTGCAAACCATCCAGGATCGGCAGAAGAACGGCAGTCTGTATGGCCTTCTAGACTGCTGTCAAACAGCCATGGGCAGCCGTTTGCTCAAGCAATGGATTCTTTATCCATTGATTGAGCAGAAAAAGATTGAAAACCGGCTGGATGCCGTCCAACAACTGCTGGAAGAGAAGAACATCCGCCAGCAATTACAGGACAAACTCCACCAGCTCTATGACCTTGAACGCCTGGCGGGAAAACTGGCATCCCTGAATGCCAATGGTCGCGACCTGGTCAGCCTGAAAAACTCCTTACATATTATTCCACAGATCAAAGAGCTGCTGGCCGGACCGGCAGCAAATCCACCATTACTGGCTGAAATACACACCAGCCTTAATCCAATGGCACCACTGGTTGAAATCCTTGAAACAACTTTACTTGATGAACAGCCACCCGGGATCAAGGAGGGGAACCTCATTCGTCCGGGAGTAAATTCTGACCTTGATGAACTGAAAAGTATCAGCCGCCAGGGCCGGGAATGGATTTTAGGCCTGGAAAGGAGCGAAAAGGAACGTACCGGCATCAACGGGCTTAAAATCCGCTACAACCGGGTATTCGGATATTACATTGAAGTAACCCACAGAAACCGCGATCTGGTCCCGGAGGATTACCTGCGTAAGCAGACCCTTGCCAACGCCGATCGTTATATCACCCCAACCCTGAAGGAATATGAAGAGAAGATTATTGGGGCTGACGAAAAAATCGTCGCCCTTGAGTATGAACTTTTTTGTGAGCTGCGTCGCCGGTCGGCAACTGAAGTGGAGCAGATTCAACACAACGCCCGACAACTGGCATTTCTGGATACCCTGCTGAGTCTGGCTGAGGTAGCCGACAAACAGAATTACTGCCGGCCGGCTATTGATAATTCCCGGCAATCCCTGCAGATTGCTGATGGCCGCCATCCAACTATCGAGGCCCTCAACCCCCAGGAACGTTTTATTCCCAA
>DQWO01000032.1 GCA_011042595.1 Pseudomonadota bacterium | reverse complement strand
GTCCGGGTGATTCGTCCGGCGGCGAAAACCGCTATGAGCCAAGCCCGAACATTCTGTAATGTACCCGTAGGCAATACAAGTCAGAAAGTTGAGATGGTAAGGAATTAAAAATGAATAAAATTGGCGTTATCGGTGGCAGCGGTCTTTATGAGATTGATGGCTTGAGTGATATCAGGGAGATAGATATTGAAACACCATTCGGGCACCCATCAGCCTCATTGATTACCGGCCGGCTGGGGGAGTCAGAAATGGTCTTCCTGCCGCGACATGGACGGGGACATACTATTTTGCCGGCAGAGATTAATTTTCGCGCTAATATCTACGCCCTGAAGCAACTTGGCGTCCAGCGAATCCTGTCTATCAGTGCCGTTGGCAGCATGAAAGAGGAAATCAAACCGGGAGATATGGTGATTGTCGATCAATTCATTGATCGAACCAGTGGCCGGCCAGCCACATTTTTCGGCGATGGAATTGTTGCCCATATCCCTTTTGCTGAACCGGTTTGTCCTGAACTGAGGCAATCTTTTCAGGCGAGTTGCCAGTCCCTGGAGATCAATTATCATTCGCAGGGCACCTATCTATGTATTAACGGTCCGCAATTTTCCACCCGAGCGGAATCCAACCTTTATCGTCAGTGGAATGTTGATGTCATCGGCATGACTAATATGCCCGAAGCACGATTAGCCCGAGAAGCCCAGATGTGCTATGCAACCCTGGCCCTGGCCACTGATTACGATTGCTGGAAAGATGATCATGATGATGTCAGCGTTGAAGCAGTGCTGGAGATTATCCAGCATAATGTAGAAAATGCCAGAAAAATTATCCGCGAAATGGCTTTGAAAATCTCCCCAGTGGCTGGCTGTACCTGCCCCAGAGCCCTGGAAAATACCATTTTGACCCATCCTGATCATATTACCGCCGCGACCAGGGATAAGTTGGGTGCTATTCTGCCGGCATAAAGGTGTTCCGGATAAAAAGTGCAATACCTTGCCGGACAGTAATGGAAAAAAATAGTGATGGAACGAATACTTTATATTGACTGTTTTTCCGGTATCAGTGGTGATATGCTGCTGGGAGCATTTCTTGATCTTGGTTTTCCCGAAAAACTGCTGCAGCAGACACTCAAGCCTTTCGGCCTGGGAAAAACATTCAAGCTGATTGTCAACAAAACCAGCCGGCATGAAATTGCGGCTCTGCAGGTTAGTTTTCCTGAAGTTACAGACCATGCATCGGAATTGCTTCACACTCATTTCAGGGAAATATGTCAGAAAATTGAATCAGCGCCCCTGAACCAGGAAATAAAAAAACTTGGCCTGGATATTTTTCGCCAGCTAGCAATTGCCGAGAGCAAGGTCCATCAGGTTGATATCGATAAAGTTCATTTTCACGAAGTGGGTGGGATTGATTCTATTGCCGATATCATGGGCATAGCCACCGCCCTGCATTGGTGTGAAGCCAGCCGGGTTATCGCCCCCGCCGTTCCTTTGGGAACTGGATTTATCCACTGTCAGCACGGAGAATTACCGCTCCCGGTTCCGGCAGTCAGCGAATTGCTGCGTGAAATCCCGGTCATTCGTACTGGCATCCCGGCTGAGCTGGTCACCCCAACAGGAGCAGCGGTATTGAGAACCATAGTCACTGAATTTCAAGCTCAAGGCCATGATTCTCCCTGGATAGTTGAAACAACAGGTTATGGTGCCGGTTCCCGCGATTTAGCCCAACGGCCAAATCTATTGCGTTTGCAGCTTGGTCATAAAGTGATAGCTGAGAGTGATTCAATCTCAGCAGATATTTATCCCCTGGAAACTATCTGTATGCTGGAAACAGCCATTGATGACATGACGCCTGAACAGGTTGGCGGTCTCCAGGAAGAATTGCTGACTGCCGGGGCGGCAGATGTCATCATCCATCAGGTCCTGATGAAAAAAAATCGTCCAGGTTATGTTATCCAAGTTATGGTGCCGGTGGAAAATGAAATAAAAATGGTTGATCATTTATTTAGCCATAGCAGTACCTTAGGTATCAGGAGAGGTGGAATCAGTCGTTACCAGCTTGAAAGAACAATAGAAAAAATTGATACCACTCTGGGGACTGTCAGACTAAAAATTGCCCGCAACCTCCGGAAAATTATTTTGAATATCAAGCCTGAATATGAAGATATACTGACCTTAGCCAAAAAACATCATATGAGCCTTTCCCAGGTGGAACAAGAGATTATGGCTCATTATCGTTCTGTTTCCAATAGCTACAAAAAATCATGAAAAAATCTCTGCACAAATTAAGAAATATCGGGATTGCCGCCCACATTGATGCGGGCAAAACCACCATTACTGAACGCATCCTTTACTGCACCGGTGTAACCCATAAAATTGGTGAGGTTCATGAGGGCACCGCTTTAATGGATTGGATGGAACAGGAACAACAGCGGGGGATTACCATTACTTCCGCTGCTACTACCTGTGAATGGGATAAATATACCATCACCATTATCGATACGCCGGGACACGTTGATTTCACCGTTGAGGTTGAGCGAAGCCTGAGAGTCCTTGATGGTATGGTCGCCGTTTTCTGTGCTGTTGGTGGGGTGGAACCGCAGTCGGAAACCATCTGGCACCAGGCAAATCGCTATCATGTTCCCCGCATTGCCTTTATCAACAAGATGGACCGGCTTGGTAGTAATTTTGCCGCGGTTTTGGCGCAAATGCGGGAAAAACTTTATGCCCAACCTATAGCCATCCAGATTCCTGTTGGTCGGGAAGCTGAATTCAGTGGAATCATCGATCTTCTGACGATGGAATATCTGCCCTGGCCGAACGCTGATGACATGCTGGAATTTTCCCGGATTCCGCTTCCAGCAGAATTAGTTGCTGAGGCCAAACGTTGGCGGCACAACTTATGGGAACAGGTGGCAGAGTATGATGATCAATTATTTGAAGACTACCTGGAAGGCAGGGAATTGCCGGCTGAACAAGTGAAAAAAATCATTCGACAGATGACCATAGAGCATGGATATGTTCCGGTTCTCTGTGGCAGTGGCTTGAAAAACAAAGGAATCCAGCCACTGCTGAATGCAATTATTGATTTCCTGCCGGCGCCCGATGATGTCCCGCCGGTAAACGGAATAAGTCCCCTGACCCAGGAGCAGGAAAGTCGACTGGCGGCTCCAGGGGAACCTTTAACTGCGCTGCTGTATAAGGTCGCCATGATTGAAGGCCGCAGGCTTTCCTATCTACGCATTTATGCTGGAACTATCAGCCAGGGACAGGATCTCTATAACCCCAGGTTGAAAACAAAAGAGAAGATTGCCCGTCTGTTTCAGATGCAGGCTCATAAGAAAATTCGTATCAAGGAAGCAGGACCCGGAGAAATTGTCGCGGTTATGGGTCTTAAGCGCAGTATTACCGGTGATACTCTTTGTGATGTCAAGCATCCGCTGCTGCTTGAAGGTATGGAGTTTACCCGACCGGTCATATCTGCCGCCATTGAACCAAAATTAAACAGCGATCAGGACAAATTATGGGATGTGCTGCTGAAAATAAGTGATGAAGATCCGACTTTTAATGTCAAAATTGATGATGAAACCGGCCAGATGCTGATTTCGGGTATGGGTGAGCTTCATCTTGAAATCATTCAGGATCGCCTGATAACGGAATATAATCTCGAGACCAACCTTGGCAAACCACAGGTACTCTATCAGGAATCCATTACCACTTCAGCAACGGAATCCGCCGAATTTGAACGCATTGATGAAGATGAAAAAGAAAAACAATTTGCAAAAATAACCGTAACCGTTGCCCCCCGTGAACGTGAAACAGGAAATATAATTACCACCGCAGATGAAATTAAGAACTTTTCTGAGCGCCTGCTGGAAGCCGTCAGCGAGGGAGTGGAGGAATCGCTTAACGTCGGTGTTGCTCATGGTTATTCATTGGTTGATGTGTCAGTTCATATCGAAGCCATTGAAGGAGAATCATCAGATTTCACCAAAGTGGCACTGAAAATTTCTGCTGCCAATGCTGTCCGCCGGGCATTGCGTGGGGCTCACCCGGTCTTACTTGAACCAACTATGAGCGTCAACATTGTCATCCCTCCTGAATATGTGGGCGAAGTAATCGGAGATCTCAACGCCCGTGGCGGCAAAGTCAACACGATTGAACCCCAGGATTTCTATACTACCATTAACGCCCTTGCCCCCCTTCGCAGTTTGTTTGGCTATACGACAACGTTGCGCTCGGCAACCAAAGGAAAAGGAAGCTTTACCATGAAGTTTTTTGGCTATGACCAGAGCAATACTAAATAACTCAACTTTCTGAGTTATAAAAAAACAGCCGAAAAAAAATTATTTAAAGGCTGTTCCGGCATGGCTCTCGCTCATTCTCGCTGCACATCGTGTGCAGCTGTGAGGTGCCCGCCGCGAATCACCATCGTGGTGAT
>DQWO01000321.1 GCA_011042595.1 Pseudomonadota bacterium | reverse complement strand
GAATGATGGAACGGTTAGTAAACGCTCAAACTCGCAGGATATCTACCGAAGACAGGCAAAAGAACACCCGAAATTTACTGCGAACCAAACAGGACCGGCGCTTCATTCTGGAAAATATCACCTTTCCACTGGCAGACTGGTCCGGGGAAACAATAATGTTCGACCGGCGAAAAAACAGTGATCGCCGCTTACTGCATTGAAACAAACCAATAACACGTCAAAGATCAACAACCTGAACCAACCTGGAAGAATTCCGCTAAAATAAATGGCTGACGATAAACAAAACATTGAGCAACACATTCTAGCAACCCGGGTCGATGTGCTTTATGATCGATCAAAAAGCGCGATAATATCGTTATTGGCTATCAGTGCGGTTTATATAGCATTGCAATCCAACCAGTATGAATGGCAATACCTTGCCTCCTGGTATGCAACGTTGATTGTTGTTATGCTCGGTCGGTGGATCCTGACAGAATGGTATACAAAGAAGAAGAACCCCACTGATTCTTTATCCTTGTGGCTGAAACGCTTTCGCTTTGGAATTCTGGCTTCCGGTATCATGATCGGCAGTCTCAGCATGTTTTTCTTCCCTCGGGAAAATATATATCACCAGATGCTGGCCATCCTTTTTCCCATTGGAATTGCGGCAGGAACGGTTTCCATGCTGCCGGACATCCCTTCCTTTTTCATCTATGCGACAACCCTTATGATGCCGGTAGTCTACCAGTCAGCTATGATTGGAGACCGTCTGCACCTGGGAATCAGTGTACTGAGTTTTTTTCTTATGCTGTTTTTCCTGAAGTTCAGCAGGGAATTCAATGAAAATTTCGTCTTATCCCTACAACTTCGTTATGAAAACGAAGGATTGGTAAAAGACCTGCAACAGGAAAAAAACAAGCTGAATAATCGTTTGGGCCGCATCCTCAACGACAGCTCTAACGAAATCTATGTTGCCGATGCCAACTCATTGATTTTTCTGCAGGTTAACAGGGGGGCAGTTCAGAACCTGGGTTATTCAAAGGATGAGTTTGAAGGAATTCACCTCCTTGATATTTTTGCGGATCTGGATCGAATCTCATTTGATTTACTCCTTCAACCCTTGCGTGATGGACACAAGGAATATGTGTTCCACCAAGGGAAAAACAGGCGCAAAGATGGCAGCACCTATCCGGTTGAAGCCCGACTACAACTATCACTACAGGATAACCCACCGATAATCGTCGCTACCGTACAGGATATTACCGAACGCAGCGAATGGGAAAAGAAACTGATTTACCAGGCCAACTTTGACCAGCTGACCGGCCTGGTAAACCGGCATTACATGCAATCCCATATCATCAATGCCTTTAACCGGGCACGGCGGTACAAGCATAAGGTGGCTCTGTTGTTCATAGATCTTGACAACTTCAAAACCGTCAATGACACTCTTGGACATGATATTGGCGATGAGGTTTTGAAACAGACCGCCAACCGCATACGCTCAGTTTTGCGGGAAAGTGACACCCCCGCCCGATCGGGAGGAGATGAATTCACCATCCTGTTGGAAGGATTGGAACAAGCACATCATGTAGAAATTGTTGCCTCCAAACTGGTCAGCATATTCAATAAACCCTTATTGGTAGAATCACGCGAGATCTACACTACCGTCAGCATCGGTATCAGCATCTATCCGGATGATGGACAAACGGCTGACCATATTATGCAGTACGCCGACATGGCCATGTACCATGCCAAGGAAGAAGGTCGTAATACCTATAGATTCTTTTCCAACGAAATGTGTCAATCGTCTGAAGAACGGATGCTTATTGCCGGACATTTAAGGCATGCCCTTGATAATAACGAGTTGTCGCTGGCTTTTCAGCCCAAGATAGATATCATCAACAGCAGAATTGTTGGAGCGGAAGCGCTGTTACGCTGGAACAATCCTGTATTAGGCAATGTCCCGCCAAATAAGTTCATTCCCCTGGCTGAGGAAATGGGATTTATTGAAAAAATAGGGACCTGGGTTCTGGAAGCTTCCTGCAGGGAGGCCAGAAAATGGCAGGAACTTTCTGTCAAAAAATTACATGTTGCGGTAAACATTTCACCGCAGCAGTTTCGTGCCGGCACCTTATTAGATGCCGTAGATCAGGCCCTGAAGTCCAGCGGATTGCCTCCTGAATGGTTGGAATTGGAAATAACAGAAAGCCTGCTTTTACAGGACACTCATAAACCAATTGAAATCTTAAATGCGCTCCATAATCGGGATATCTGCCTGGCATTGGATGATTTTGGAACGGGCTACTCGTCTCTGAGTTATCTTAAGCTCTTTCCATTACAGGTATTGAAGATAGATAGAAGTTTTATTCTCGGCCTGATGGAAGATAAAAATGATCGGACTTTGGTTGAGGCAATCATTGCCATGGCTTACAGTCTGAATCTTGAAATCGTGGCAGAAGGCGTTGAAAACAAAGAACAACTCGAGTTTCTGCAAAAATGCGGCGTCGGAATAGTCCAGGGTTTTCTTTTCAGCCCGCCGGTAAGAGCCGATGAATTTCGTAAAATGCTGCTAGTTGACGCTGAGAAAGAACCTGGAGCTGCCAACCTGTCGATGGTAATAAACAATAAATGAGATTCATCCGCAACTGACAGCAGCACATCCTGTATACCTGTTTCTCCATCTCCAAAATATTTACCCTGACTGCTATTGATTTTTGAGCAAGATGGATTATATTTATCTATGAAACTGTTATTCTAACAGTAGTACCGTCTGAAAATGTTTGCAGCAGGGAGGTTAAAATGAATTTTGCCGAAATCATTAAAACAGCAGGTAATGAAGGAAAGGAAAAACATGTACCAACCATTACGGTTGACAAAGGTTACAAGGAAGGAAGTGATATTGTCAGGGTGGTGGTCGGCCATGAAACCGCTCATCCCAACACCGAAGCTCATCATATTGCCTGGATTGAACTCTACGGGATAAAAAAAGATAACGACCAGGTTATCAGCTTGGGACGGGCCACTTGGGCGCCGGTATATTCAAACCCCAACGTTCGCTTCCAGATCAACCAAATCACTGACTTCAAATCTTTCCTCGCTCTGGCCTATTGCAACATCCATGGTCTTTGGGGAAATTCACTGGAAGTGTAGCCGAAACTGATAACTTCATCAGCTTGCTGATTTAAGAACGGTTAAGAAAGGTTTACTGCCATTTTCAGCCAACCATTATGACCAGCATCCCCAGGACTGTGCAGTAGATAGCAAAAACGTACAGAGAATGGTGGCTCAGATAGGCAATCAGCCAGCGAATGGCGATATATCCGGCAATCATAGCAGTGAAAAAGCCCAGCAACAGGGGCAGCAGGAGACCATCCATTCCGGGCAGGTGAAAAAGATCATCCAAAGCCAGGATCCCGGCACCAAGCATTACCGGCACGGACATCAGAAAGGAAAACCGGGCGGCTGAGGCACGATCAAAATGACGGGTCATCCCCCCGGCGATGGTGGAACCGGAGCGGGAAACCCCCGGCAGCAAAGCCAGTACCTGCGCCAGACCAATCCACAGGGCGTCCCACCAGGAAATTTCTTCCATCTTGCGGTTCCTATGCCCGACTTTTTCAGCAATCACCAACAAAACCGCAGTCAGGAGCAGATAGAAACCCGTCGCTTGAGCACTGTTGAATGCGGTTTCAATTTTGTCCTTAAAAAGCAGGCCCATGACAACTGCCGGGATGGTCGCCAGGATCAGGTACCAACCAAGACACGCATCATGTTCAGCAAAAGGCCGGCCCTTGAATAATGACCTGAAAAAGGCCCTGGCGATATTCACCAGATCATGCCAGAAATAAACAAAAACCGCAAAAAGCGTCCCCCATTGGACCAGGACATCAAAAACAAAAACTTGGGGACCGGCAAGTTGCCAGCCGAGAAAATGGGGAACCAGAACCAAATGGCCGGAGCTGGAAATCGGGATAAATTCAGTCAGCCCCTGAACAATACCAAGAATAATTGCCTGCAGTACGGTCATATTATGCTACTCCCGGAAAGGGTTTCCGGCAACACGGAAAACAGAAGTGATAAGTGTGGGAAACAATAATCATGGCAAAATTTTGGCAAAAAAAAAGGGTTACAACAATTCAAGAATCAACCAAACCATTGCAATCCTTTAATTTTACTGGTGCCCCCAGCGCGACTCGAACACGCGGCCTGCGGATTAGGAATCCGTCGCTCTATCCACCTGAGCTATGGGGGCGGTTTCTTATTTTTACGCCTCCCTTATAGCATATTTTTCATCCTGGTCAACCAAGAATCAAGCGAGGGCTGCATAATGCCGCCTTGGTCGAATATCAGTCGCGGGCACGAAGTCCCACCCTGCGGCAGAAGATATTCCAGCACTGTGTGGTACCTTACTTGTTCACTTTCAGCAGCATGGTGGCCGGATCAAGCTGAATGGCCGCCTGGGCGG
>DQWO01000065.1 GCA_011042595.1 Pseudomonadota bacterium | reverse complement strand
CTATCATACGATGACCTTAAAATCAAGTATTTTTTCTGAGATAATTGTTGGATACAGGGTATTGTCAGACTTTATGGGTGGTTTTTTATCCATGGTTTCCTGGTTGACAATTCTACTTCGGAAAGCTGTTGACCATAGGTGATATCGATGTTACATGAGCTTTAACAATTGAAACTATCAACAGTATTTGCTGTTCTTCTGGTTGTCTATGAATGTTCTTAATGACAGTATTGGCAGAAAAGTCAGCTATTTACGCATTTCTGTAACTGATCGGTGCAATCTTCGGTGTCGTTACTGTACTCCTGAAGAACAGTTTCCTCTTTTGAATCACCCGGATGTTTTGCGTTATGAGGAAATCCTGACGGTTATCAGAGCCTTAGTACCGGTTGGTATTGATAAGGTGAGGCTAACCGGCGGTGAACCATTGGTTAGAAAGAATCTGGATCAGCTGATTGGATGGATTAATGATATTAATGGAATTCGCGATATCAGCCTGACTACCAATGGGGTGTTGTTGGCAGAGAAAGGAAGGTTGCTCCGTGATGCTGGTCTTTCCCGGATAAATATCAGTCTGGATACCTTGAAGCCGGACAAATTTTCCTATATTACCCGCAGGAATTATTTTCCCCAGGTAATGAACGGCATTGAAACCGCGTTGTCACTGGGATTCTCTCCGGTGAAAATTAATGTGGTTGCCATGCGTGGTTTTAATGATGATGAAATTATTGACTTTGCCGCTCTGGCGGAAAGATTCCCTGTTCATGTCAGGTTTATTGAGTATATGCCGATTGGTTCGGATACTGGCTGGCAAGCTGATCAATTTATGCCGATGCATGAGATTCGCCGGCGGATAGAAGAAGTTTATGGGCCGTTATCTCCGGTTCCTGAGGATGATTTTGCCGGTCCGGCCAAAGTTTTTTTTCTAACTGGTGGCCAGGGTCGGATTGGTTTTATCGGTGCATTGTCAAACCATTTTTGTGATCGCTGCAACCGGGTAAGAATAACTGCAGATGGTCGTTTGCGTCCCTGTCTGTTGGCTGATATTGAGTTTGATTTAAAGAGTCGTTTGCGTCATGGTGCCGATGCGGAGGAGATTCGTGCATTGTTTTTTGAGGCCATGGCACAAAAGCCAAAATCCCATGGGATGAGTTGTAATACTGTAAAGAAGTGTGTACGGGTGATGTCCTCAATCGGGGGCTGATGGAGGAAATGTGATGGATAGGTCTTTAAGCCATTTAGATAGACGTGGTCATCTACAGATGGTTGATGTCGGAGCTAAAGATGAAACCAGTCGGTTTGCTCGGGCGTGGGGGCAGGTGCATATGGCGAAAAATACCATAGAGAAGGTAACTTCCGGTACCTTCATGAAAGGTGATGTGCTGGCTGCAGCCAGAATTGCCGGGATTATGGCCGCTAAACAGACGGCTACTTTGATTCCGCTCTGTCATCCGCTTCCCGTGAGCCATGTGGGGGTTGAACTGTTACCGTTGGTGGATGGAAAAAGAATTATTATCGTTGCCGAGGCTAGGGTTACGGGAAAAACCGGGATTGAAATGGAGGCTTTGACGGCGGTATCGGTTGCGGCATTGACCGTTTATGATATGTGTAAAGCTGTTGATAAACGGATGTCTATAGGTTCCATCACTCTGCTGGAAAAATATGGAGGTCGGAGTGGCCATTACCTGAATCCTGATTTCGCTGCTTCAGTAACCATTTCCATCCCACTTGAGTTGCGGTTGGGAATGGAAATAAGACTAGCGAAGGAAGGCAATAATTACCTGTTGGAATACCAGGATAATGCAAAAGGACCAGTGCGCCTTGTCATGGATTGTTTGCCGGGGTCATTGGCCTATTTTGATGCAGGGGAAAGGCCCTGCCGGCCGACGGCAGGAGTTTTTCTGCTGGGGGAGTCAGTGCTGGAATTATTACCTTCAGGCCCTGGTCAAGAGACGGTATCCCTGTCAGTGGTGAAGGCCGGTGTTGTTGAATCCGGAGACATGTTTGCCGCTTTAGGTTAACCTGAATTGATCTATTAGTGCCTTACCCCTGAAATGCTGTCATAAAAAACAAGAAATTGTTGGGAATACATTCAGGATGTTCGGGCTTGGCTCATAGCGGCATTGGGTGCCGAACGAATCACCACGACGGTGATTCGCGGCACACACCTCGGAGCGGCGCACGATGTGCCGCGAGAATGAGAGAGAGCCATGCCGGAACATCCTGATACTTTAATTTGGGTTGCGGGCGCTAAGCCCGCCTTGGTTTAATGATTTCATGAGGTTAAATATTACAAACTATTCACCCATTGGGTGTTTTTCTCATTAACGTAAAGCCTTGATTTTTTGAAGCTAAACGCTGATAGCTAAATGCTAATCGCTTTATTTGGGGTTGAATCAGCTTGGTTGGAATGCAGCTGTATAGTTTTTTATCTTTCCCGATGGTAATGACGAATGCGTGATATTCTCTTGCAAGTGGATGACCTTAGAGTAAGCTTCCAAACTATGCAGGGTTTAGTAACCGCGGTAGATGGCGTCAGCTTTACCGTTGCCAGGGGTGCTAACCTGGGTATTGTCGGAGAATCCGGGTGCGGTAAAAGTGTTACGGCCTTGTCATTGATGGGGCTTATCAGTTCACCTCCCGGCAGTGTCGAGGCTAAAACCCTGAATTTCGCTGGACGTGACTTGCAGCAGCTGAATGCCGAGGAGTACCGGAAAATAAGGGGTAAAGAAATGGGGATGGTGTTCCAGGAGCCCATGACTTCCCTGAACCCGGTTTTTACTATTGGGAACCAGGTAGCTGAAACAGTATTGACACATATGAAAATATCACGTCGCCAGGCCAGGGAAATGACGGTGGCGATGTTGGACCGGGTGGGGATTCCTGAGCCGGAAAAAAGGATCAATGATTATCCACATCAACTCAGCGGTGGTTTGCGGCAGCGGGTTATGATTGCCATGGCGTTGATCTGCAAGCCAAAACTTCTTCTTGCCGACGAACCGACCACGGCGCTGGATGTTACCATCCAGGCCCAGGTTCTGGATTTGATGCAGGAGCTTCGCGAAGATCTGGGAATGTCGATGATTATGATAACCCATGATATGGGGGTAGTGGCTGAAGTTGCTGAACAGGTGGTGATCATGTATGCGGGAATGGTGGTGGAGTCGGCAACCGTTAACGATATTTTCAAACAGCCATTGCATCCATATACCCAGGGTTTATTACATTCCATTCCCCGGCTTGATCAGGATGTTTCCAGATTGGATGCTATCCCGGGAATGGTTCCAGATATGCTGCATGTTCCTCCGGGCTGTCGGTTTGCTAATCGCTGCCGGCAAGCCATTGATATCTGTCATTGCCAGTGTCCTGAGAGCGCTGAGCCGGAAGCTGGGCATAGGGTTCGTTGCTGGCTTTATGACTGATTCTAGCTTAGGAAAGGTAGAAGGTTAAGATGAGTAAACGATTTGGTGAGACTTTTGAAGATTTGTACTCCATGAAAGAGCAAATGGATAAACTGTTTCGGACTTCTCTGGAACGAATAGACAGTGAAGGGGAGGACAATCAAGGGCAGTGGTTTCCACCGGTAGATATGTACGACAATGGTCTTGACTATGTTCTTGAGGTTGAAGTGCCAGGGGTAAAACGGGAGGACCTGGAAGTCCTTCTGCTACCGAATGCTATTTGTTTAAAAGGGAAGAGGTCTTTTCCCGTTAATGTTGAGCAGGAAAAAATATTCAGGCTCGAAAGGCCTTCAGGCACATTTGATCGACAGTTTCAATTTCCAGGTAAGGTGGATACTGATCATGTGCAGGCCACTTTAACTGATGGTATACTTTCCCTCAGGGTTCCGAAAGTGGGCGGAAAACAGAAGAAAACTGTTTCGATAAAGAGAAGTATTGATTGATGACAGCCAAACGCATTCGTGATTTATCCGGGACTTTCAAGATTACCTGTCCGGCCAAGGTGAACCTGGGTTTGAAGGTGGTTGGCCGCCGGGAGGATGGTTATCATCTGCTGAAAATGGTCATGGAACCGGTCAGCTTGTTCGATGTCTTGAGTTTGAGAGTTTCATCGGCACCATCACCTGTCGTTACTCTGCAGTGTCCGGATATACCCGGGCTGAAAACCGGGGATAACCTGGTGATTAAAGCGGCACGAAAAATGCTGGCGATGGCTGCAGCTAGAGGGATTGATACGGCTGCTGGTTTTTCATTTTTTCTTGATAAACAAATCCCGGTTGGTGCCGGGTTGGGTGGTGGCAGTAGTGATGCGGCGGCGACCCTGTTGCTTTTGAATGCTCTTCTATCGCTGGAATTGAGTTTAAGTGAACTGCAGGCATTGGCCATTGATCTGGGGGCTGATGTCCCTTTTTTTTTACAGCCTGAACTTTGCCTGGTTGAAGGGATAGGTGAGCGGCTATCCCCCTTGTCTCCTCCCCATCGCCGGTGGTATGTTT
>DQWO01000211.1 GCA_011042595.1 Pseudomonadota bacterium | reverse complement strand
ATTATCTGATTGAAAAAATCCGTGCCGCCCAATGGCTGATAAAAAGCATAGAACAACGGCAAAAAACCATTAAAAAAGTCATGAAAAGTATCCTTCATTTTCAACAGAATTTTTTCAATCATGGGGTTCACCATTTACAGCCGTTAATTCTCAGGGATGTTGCCGATGACATCGGCATGCATGAGTCAACCGTCAGCCGGGTAACACAGAACAAATACGCTCAGACTCCTCATGGGATTTTTGAACTGAAATACTTTTTCAACAGCAGCATTAGTCGGGGTGACAACGACATCGCCTCTGAGAGTGTAAAACAGAAAATAATTGAAATTATTGCCAATGAATCACCAAGCAAACCGGTTAGTGACAAAACAATAGTAAAAGTTCTCCAGGAAGAACACGATATTACCATTGCCCGGCGCACAATTGCCAAATATCGGGATATGCTGGGAATTCTCTCATCCAGTCGGCGGAAAAAACTCATGTAATGTTCATCAGGAAATATACATTTCCTGATGAACGCTTTCAACGACCAGCAGCCAGCTTTCAGCAAAATATTGAAAAAACAGCTGGTTAAGCTGATAGCTGAAGGCTGATAGCTAGCAGCCTATTCGGAAACAGCAGTTAATGATAGGGTTAATTGCTGATAGATAAAAACAGCGGTAATTTTATTGACACAGAAACGCTGGTCTGTTAGTGTTTCCTGCGATTTTTTGCCAGATAATCAGGTCCATTCAGCAGCAGACATTCCTAAAAACAGGGGGGAAAGTATGAATATTAATGTGGTATTCAGACATATGGAAACAACGGAAGCATTGAAACAGTATGCAATTGATAAGGTTTCAAAGATAAAAAAGTACATCGATGCCCCGATTGAAATCCATGTGGTTCTATCAGTCGAAAAGTTTCGGCATATAGCTGAGGTCAGTTTCAGCATTAATGGTTTTGTAGTCAAGGGTCAGGAAGAAACTGAAGACATGTATGCCGCCATTGACATGGTTATGGACAAAATAGAACGGCAGGTACGCAAGTACAAGGACCGCTTGAAAAACAAACGCGGAGCTGGCAGCGCTGAAGAAAGAATGCAGGTTAAAATGGATGTTGTGGCTGTGGACCACAACGTGGCAGAGACTACCCCTCAGGTTATAAAAAGCACCAACTTTTCCATAAAGCCCATGGATGTTGATGAAGCAATCATGCAAATGAATTTAATTGATAATGATTTTCTGGTCTTCCGCAATGACACCAACAACGAAGTTAATGTCATTTATCGGCGGAAAGACGGAAACTACGGCCTGATCGAACCAACCGCTTGATACATCCCGGGGATCTGGACATTATCAATTACAAACCCACTAACTGCCAGTCTTTTTGCTCTTTCGCTAAAGTGGCTGGCGGACCATTAGCACCTTACTCCTGAAAGGCTGTCGTAAAAAACAAGAAATTGTCGGGAATATATTCAGGATGTTCGGGCTTGGTTCATAGCGGCATTGTGTGCCTAACGAATCACCACGACGGTGATTCGTTAGGCACACACCTCGGAGCGGCACACGACGTGCCGCGAGAATGAGCGAGAGCCATGCCGGAACATCCTGATACCTTAATTTGGGTTGCGGGCGTTAAGCCCGCCTTAGCTTTGTTTATTGGATGTAACTAAATGAAAATAGCCGACTACCTTAGTGAATCTCTGATCATCAGTGATCTTGCCTGTTCAGATAAAAACACGGTCCTGAAAAAGTTTTCTGACTGTGTCAGTCAAAAATTTCCCAAAATTCCGGTCGATGAAGTTTTTACTATCTTAAAAGATCGAGAGGACCTGGGCAGTACCGGTATTGGTGATGGCATCGCTATTCCTCATGGAAAGACAAAGAAAATTGATACCCTGATTGTCGCCTTTGCCCGCAGTCATGAAGGCATTTCTTTTGACGCCATTGATGACCAGCCGGTAAAATTCTTTTTTTTACTCCTTGCCCCGGAAGATTCCGCCAGCCTGCATCTTAAAGCCCTGGCAAAAATATCCCGAATGCTTAAAGATCCAAAGTTCCGGGAGCGGCTGGCTGACGCCAAAGATGCAACCGAACTTTTTCAACTTATTCAAGAGAAAGATGACCAGGTGTAATGTATCCGGACAACATCCTAATAGCCCGCAGCAAAAGATGAAGAATGAAAAAAATAACCGTCAGCCAATTGCTGGAGAATGAAGAAAGCTATGATCTACAACTTGTTCCACTTAACCCGGAAGCCGAATACAACCGGATTATTTCCCACTACCGGATACAGAAACATGGACTGGCGTTTGCGGGATTCACCAAATACCTGGATCAGGAGCGTATTCAGTTAATCGGCAAAACAGAAACCGATTACCTGGAATCCCTCGACAATATCAACTGCACCGAGATTTTGACCAAACTTTGCAAACGTGATGTTGCCTGTTTTATCATCACGACCGGCCTTGCACCCCACCCCATACTGCTGACCCAAAGCAATATTCATCACATCCCCATACTTCAGACCCAGCATAAAACTTCCAGATTCATTATCAGGGTCAACCGTTTTCTGGAGGACTATCTATCCCCAACCACAACCATTCACGGGGTATTACTTGATATCTACGGAGTTGGTGTTCTGCTCATTGGAGAAAGCGGCATCGGTAAAAGTGAATGCGCC
Source organism: Pseudomonadota bacterium (assembly GCA_011042595.1). GTDB lineage: Bacteria > Desulfobacterota > Anaeroferrophillalia > Anaeroferrophillales > Anaeroferrophillaceae > DQWO01. Next base: position 1,797 of record DQWO01000211.1, on the reverse strand, counting down.
CTGGACTTGATTCACCGCGGTCATCGACTGGTGGCAGATGATATCATTCATGTCCACCATATTCCACCCGTCACCCTGGTAGGTTCAGCCCACTTACCGGCAAATTATCATATGGAAATCAGGGGACTGGGGTTGATTAATATTGAAGATATTTTCGGGGTTACCGCTATTCGGGAGCAAAAACGCATTGACCTGGTCATCAAGCTGATATCCTGGGATCAATATGATAATGGTGACCGACTTAACCTGGAGCAAAAAACCCATACTTTGCTGGGAGTTTTTTTACCCCTGCAGATTCTGCCGGTTAGTCCCGGACGCAACCTGGTCACCATTATTGAAATTGCCGCCCGCAACCACATGCTGACAAAAATGGGCAAAGCACCTGGCAGAGATCTTCTGGAACAGCTCAACAGAAAGCTGGAACAACAGTCGCTATGAATCAGCAAGCTCAGCTCTCCTCAGTCATCATTCTGACCGGACTCTCAGGAGCCGGCAAAAGCTGTGCTTTGAATGTCCTGGAAGATCTGGGATACTTTTGCATTGATAACCTGCCTATGACTTTTTTGCCAAAGTTCATTGAACTGTCAGGCACATTTTCGCCAACCAGGAGGGGAATTGCCCTGGTTATGGATATCCGGGAAAGGGAATTCCCCAAACTATTTCCGGAAGTTTTTTCGGCTCTGCAGCAGAAGGATAAAAGTCTGAAACTTATCTTTCTCGAAGCCCAGGATGAAACACTCATTAAACGATTCAGCGAAACCAGGAGAAAACATCCACTGGCAATAACCACATCGATTGTTCAGGGAATTTCAGAAGAACGTAAATTATTGTATCCAATCCGGGCACTGGCCACCCATATTGTTGATAGCAGCAACCGGACTGTACACCAACTTAAGCAGCAGATCATCAAAATCGTTGCCCCTGAATCAGGTCCGGAAAAATTATTTATTTCTCTGATCTCTTTTGGTTTCCGCAACGGAATTCCAGCGGAAGCTGACATTGTCATGGATGTCAGGTTCCTACCCAATCCTTACTTCACCCCTGAGTTGAGGGATAAAACCGGTCTTGACCGGGAGGTACAGGAATTCGTCGTGAATCAGGAACCAAGCCAGACATTTTTTAATCACTTCAGCAACCTGCTACATTTTTTAATCCCCCAATACCAGGCAGAAGGAAAAACCTATCTGACCATTGCCATCGGCTGCACCGGCGGGCAACACCGGTCTGTCAGCATAAGCTGCATGCTGAAGCAAAAGCTTGAATCCAGTGGACATCAATTACAACTGGTCCACCGGGATATCCCCCTGGGGAAAGGAACCTCCGGAAAATGATCGGCATAATTATTGTCACCCACCACTCCCTGGCACAAAATCTGAAGGAAACAGCGGAGCAGATTGTTGGACCATTACCTGTGATGGAGAGTTTCAGCATCTCACAGCAGGATGATGTGGAAGAGGTAAAAAAAAGCCTGGCAGCAGCTATCAATAAAATGAAAAAAAACGGCCTCGAAGTCATGATTCTTACCGATATGTTTGGCGGCACACCTTCCAATATCAGCCTTTCATTTTTTGAACCGGAGAAAGTAGAAATAATTTCAGGGGTTAATCTGCCTATGATCTTAAAGCTGGCGACAGAACGACAGAAACAAAGCTTAAGTGAATTGACAGCTTATATTACCGAATATGGGCGTAAAAATATTTTTTCGGCCATTGAGTTTCTGGGAAAATGACAACTCTGCTTGTACGTGTCGATGATCGCCTGATTCATGGCCAGATTGTGGAAACCTGGATACCATAT
>DQWO01000213.1 GCA_011042595.1 Pseudomonadota bacterium | reverse complement strand
GTTCGGCACCCAATGCCGCTATGAGCCAAGCCCGAACATCCTGAATGTATTCCCGACAATTTCTTGTTTTTTACACCCCTCAAGGGGGTACTGAAAAGAGTGACAGCCTTTCAGGAGTAAGGCGCTAAAACGCTAACTGATTATTTATGGGAAAAACTCTTCCAGTCTTGTTTTTGATCCTGTTGCTTGGTGTTGGTTCGGCACTGGCAGCGGTACAGGAAAAAAGGTCTGAAGAAGAAATTGCCAAAGTTGCCATTGGCGCCTATCAAGATGGGTTCTATGAAGTCGCCAAGGAGGAACTGGAAGATTTTCTGATCGCCTATCCTGATTCTGCTTATGGGTCACAAATAAAATTAATCCTGTTCCTTACCTGTCTCCATTTAGGCGAATGCCAGGAGGCATCATTGCTCTGGCCGGAAGTAGGGGGAAAAGCTGCCCTGGAAAAATCTGGGTTTTCTCCGGCTCAACTGCTTTTTCAATTGGGTATCTGCTTTTTTCAGGAGCTTGACTTTGATCAAGCCAGACAATATTTTCATAAAATATTGCAGTCATATCCTCGAGGGCGACTGGCATCCCAGGCCCGTTTTTTTCTGATAAAAATGGCCTTTCATCAGAGTAAGTTTGATATTGCTGCTGATAATGCGACAATACTGTCTAAGATGAAAGATTCCCAGCTTTCCCCTGGGCAGAACAAAGAGTTGCTCTATTTTTCCGGGTTATCCTATTATCGGATCGGCAAGTATGATGCTGCCATGCCATTACTGAAAGAATATTTTAATGCATATGCCGCCGGGATGGATCAAAGTGCAAAGATATTTTATTGCAAAATATTGATTAAAGCTGCCCTGCAAACGTCAAAGTTATCTCTAGCCAATCATTTTCTCGATTTGTGGTTGGGTGAATGCCCCCGCTCAGAGGGAATTTCGGCGGCCCTTTACCTGGTGGGAGAAGCAAATTATAAACAGCAAAACCTTAAAAAAGCATATTCCTATCTTCAACAGCTGGTTTCGCGAGATGAACTGGATCCGGGGCAACAGCGAATAGCATATGGCTATCTGGTTAATATTCTGTTGACCAGGAAGAATCACCCTGAGCTCATTAAGTATCTGGAAAAGCTTATTCCCCTTGAAGATGGACTCAATGAACAAAAAAGACATCTGAAATTGCTGGGGACCCTTTATTATGATGTGAAAAAATATGGGAAATGTATAACATTTTTATCCCAGCTCCTGCAGGAATTTCCTGAAGCGGGAGAGGATGAAGATGTTTTACTGATGTATATCAACGCCGGACTGGCTGCCGGGCAATGCGCTGATGTGGTTGCAACATTATCTTCCCGGTTTGATTTCAGTCGGGTGGATAAAACAAACCATAAGTTATTGGAGGCCGGATACTATTATGGCCTATGCCTGGAACTGGAACATCTTTATCCCGATGCGTTTTACGGGTTGCAGCAGATTTATAAACAGACCGGCAACCGTGAATGGCAGATAAAAATACTGGATGCCATGAACCGGATTTCCCTGAAACTTGATAAACGCGAACCGTTTCAGTCAATAGCCAAAACCATTGTTCAGGACTTTTCTCTTGATAATCCGGATGATGAAAAACTGCTGAAAGAGCATCCTCATCTGGTGCTTACCGTGGCTACTTATTTTTACCAGCTGCAGGAATATGAGCGGACAATTCCTTCACTTCTCTGGCTGCAGGCGTTGCCGGCTAAAAAATATCCGGCTTTGCATCGACAGGTTCTTTTTTTTCTGGCTGAATGTTATTTTCACCAGGAGAAGTTCACTGAAGCTATTCCGGTTTATGAGGAGTTGGTGGATGGGGCACCTGATCGCTATCGTGAGCTTGCAGCCCTGAGATTGGCAACGTTGTATGAACAACAGGGCTACCGGAAAAAAAGGGCCAAAATATATCAAAAAATACCTGAAATTACTGGAGATTCAGACTTGAAAAAGGTGTTAAAAAAGAATCAATGAAATACTTTATTACCGCTTTAGGCCTGGCATTGATTATCGAAGGTCTACCGTATTTTCTCTTCCCTGCCGGCATTAAACAGGTCCTTGCCTCCATGCAGGAATTACCGGAACATATCCTCAGAGTTTTTGGTCTTACCATCATGCTGATTGGTCTTGCCATCTTGTATGTTGTCAAGTTGTCTTAAATATTTCCATATATTCATTAGATCTTGACTTACGTGATGAGTTATGTTTTAAAAACCCGTTTATAATTGATTAGCTTGGTCTTTGATAATATGGATGTGGATCTTTTTTCCTATAACTTACCAGAAGCATTGATTGCTCAATATCCACTTGAGCAGCGGGATAGCTCGCGGTTATTGGTTCTCAATCGTCGGCGAGCTATCATTGAAGATAATGTTATCTCTGAACTTAGTTCTTTTCTACATGCAGGGGACCTGCTGGTTTATAATGACACCAGGGTTTTCCCTGCCCGGTTGCGGGGGCTGAAACCGACTGGCGGACAGGTGGAAGTATTCCTTATTCCCGGCAGGAAAATTGACCCTGAAGCTGGTGAAGGGCTGTGGCAATGCCTCTATAAGTCTTCAAAACCGGTTAAACCCGGGCTTGAACTGACTTTTGGCGATATGTTGACCGGAGAGGTTGTCACTCCTTCCTCTTTTGAGCCGGGAAAGATTAAGCTGACAGCCTCAGGTGGAAAAACCGTTCGTTCGGCGATCGAACTCATCGGACAGGTGCCATTGCCACCCTATATCAAGAGGTCTGCTGACGAGAATGACCGGGAACGATATCAGACGATATTTGCCGGGAAAGGAAATGAGGGCGCGGTTGCTGCCCCCACTGCCGGGCTGCATTTTTCTCCTGATCTTTTGACCAGGATAAAACATAAAGGGGTTAAGACCGCTCCTCTGACCCTGCATGTTGGTCTGGGGACATTTGTTCCGGTGAAAACCCCAAAGGTTGAAGATCATCAAATTCATGAAGAGTATTACCACATTCCGGCAACGACACTGGATGCGGTTACTGCTGCCAGGTCAGGTGGAAAACGGATTATCGCTGTTGGTACCACGGTAACCCGGGCTTTGGAATACTATGCCAAAACCAACAGGACTGATGGTTTTTGTAATCTTTTTATCTATCCCGGATTTGAATTTAAACTTATTGATGCCTTGATCACCAATTTTCACCTTCCCCGTTCAACCCTGCTCATGCTGGTAGCGGCTTTTGCCGGTCACCAATTCATCATGGATGCCTATGAGCATGCAATCAGACAAAAATATCGATTTTACAGCTATGGCGATGGTATGTTGATAATCTGATGAATCATTTTACTTTAACTGCTACTGACACTTACAGCCAGGCACGATGTGGAAGCCTGCAAACCGGTCATGGGGTTATTAAGACCCCATGCTTCATGCCAGTTGGAACCAAAGCTACGGTTAAAGGGCTGACGCCGCGGCAACTGCATGAAGAAATTGATGCCCAGATCATTCTGGCCAACACTTATCATTTGTTTTTGCGACCGGGTGAACAGCTTATTGGTGATCTTGGCGGCCTGCATGCCTTCATGGGCTGGGATGGACCAATCCTGACCGACAGTGGTGGTTTTCAGGTTTTCAGCCTGGCCTCTCTGAGAACCCTGGAAGAGGAGGGGGTTACCTTTCGTTCTCCAGTGGATGGCAGTCGCCACCTTCTAACCCCTGAACGGGCCATTGAAATCCAGGAAATCCTGGGGTCGGATATTATCATGGCCTTTGACGAATGCACCCCGTATCCGGTTGATTATGATGAGGCCCGTCGCTCATTGCAGTTGACAGCCAGGTGGGCTGAACGATGTAAAACGGCCCGGAAGCGGTCGGACAACCTGTTATTTGGTATAGTCCAGGGCAGTATGTTTCCTGAACTGCGCCGCGAAAGCGCTGAGTTGACCCGGGAAATAAATTTTGATGGCTATGCCCTGGGCGGATTGAGCGTTGGCGAAGAAAAATCATTAATGTATGAGATGGTACAATTCACCGCGCCCTTATTACCGGAAAATCAACCCCGTTATCTTATGGGGGTGGGAAAACCCGAAGATATTCTCACTTCAGTGGCCGCCGGTATTGACATGTTTGATTGTGTGCTGCCGACCAGAAATGCCCGCAACGGTATGTATTTTACCTGGCAGGGGCCGTTAGTTATCAAGCAGGCCCGCTATCGTACGGATTCTTTACCTATTGATGAGCAATGTTCCTGTTATGTCTGTCAGAATTTTTCCCGGGCTTATTTGCGGCATTTGTTCCAGTCGGCGGAAATTCTTTCTTCCGTCCTGGCAACGATTCACAATCTCTATTTTTATCACCAGTTGATGAATAAAATCAGGCTTCAGATAGAAAAAGGTTCATTTATAGATTTTATGAAGAATTTTATTTTAAATTATGATATCAGCAGTCAGTCACATTCGAAGTGATATTACTTTTAATAACTAAGCATTATGT
>DQWO01000072.1 GCA_011042595.1 Pseudomonadota bacterium | reverse complement strand
TTCGTAATCAGTAGGTCAGCGGTTCAACTCCGCTCATCGGCTCCAGTTAAATCAAGGGGTTACTTAATAAAAGTTAGGTGATCTTTTTTATTTTTCAAGGTTTCATTATATATCAATATCTTATGTGTGGAAGTGATGATCAAGTGTGTCCATGATTCATATCATTTTGGTTCATCAGGTGAACTGGCTGGGCAACATGTCGATCAACTCATCCAACTTTTCAATGTTCCGACAACTGTTCCTGAGTCGGCAATGGGTGGCAGGGGATCTGTAGTGAGGGAACACCTTGAGGGGATAGGCTCAGTTGTTATCAAATCCTATCAACGTGGTGGATTCCTGCGGCATTTGGTAAAATCTACCTATCTCAAATGGGGTAAAACGCGCTCCCAGCTTGAATATGAAATATTGTTGAAGATGGCTGGTTTAGGGGTCAATGTTCCTGAACCGGTTGCCTATGCCTACCAAGGAAAGTTCTGTTATCGATCCTGGCTGGTTTCCAGGGAAATTAAACAGCAGCAAACACTAGCAGAGCTCAGTTGTGTGGATGAAGGGCGGACTCGAACCGTAATGGAAAAAGTTGTAGCCCAGGTATCTTTGCTGATCAAAAATAATCTCCATCATGTTGATCTCCATCCGGGAAATGTGTTGGTGGACAGCAATGATCGTGTTTATATCATTGATTTTGACAAAGCATATTTTTTTGGAGGGAGCAGAAAAAGACTGTGGCATAAGTACGTTATGCGATGGCAGCGGGCAGTGAACAAGCATCGGTTGTCGGGGATTCTTATTGAAGAAATGAGCCGGGGGTTCCAGAGAAATTATCTTGTGGTCTGATTTCTTTGCATTTACTTATGTCTTCCGATAAAGAACATTTTTCCGGTCCTTCGATACTGATTATCCTCATGGGTTCTCTCGGGGATGTGGTCCGTGGCCTCAGTCTCGTATCCCAGATCAAAAAAAATCTACCAAACAGTAGAATTACCTGGCTCGTGGAGCCTAAATGGGTTGAACTGATCACTATTCATCCAGATATTGATAAAATACTTGTTTTTAACCGCAACAAAGGTGTTTTAGCGGTATGGCAATTGAAAAAAGCTCTGGATCAGGAACATTTTGATATTACTTTAGACCTGCAGCGTCATTTTAAAAGTGGTTTTTTCTCATTACTTTCACGGGCGGAACGACGGATAGGATTTAATCGCCGTAATACTAAGGAATTCAACTGGCTTTTCAATAATGAAACAATTGATTTTTTCAGTGAAAGGCTGCCAAAAGTACAGCATTACCTGAAATTTACCGAATATCTTGGCATTCCCGCTCCTGACGTACTTGATTTTGGGTTTTCATCATTTGATTTTAAGTCGGTTTTACCGGATATTCTCTCTGATATTAATGGCCCCATTATTTCCGTGGTCATGGGATCTTCCTGGGAATCAAAAAACTGGTTTTTTGAAGGCTACCGTGGTCTGATACAAGATCTGTTTGGCTCTGGCAAGCAGCACGTTGTCCTTCTGGGTGATTGTTCTCAGGAAAGTGCTTCTTTTCAACTTGCGGAGTACATCGGTTCACCATCGTTGATCAACCTGGTGGGCAAGACTTCCCTGCTGGAAGTTGCAGCGGTGCTTAAAGTCGCTGACGTTGCGGTTGGGCCTGATTCCGGGCCAGCCCATATAGCCGGTGCCGTGGGAACTCCCTATGTGACCCTTTTTGGCCCCACCTCTCCCCAACGTGTCGCTCCGTACGGCAGTGAGCACTTGGTGGTGCAGTCAGGGGTTGCCTGTGCTCCGTGCTACAAGAAGCGATGCCCCGGCCTCAACCGACGCTGCATGCGAAAAATTACTGTTGTCCAGGTGAAAGAGAGGATTTCCGAGGCTCTTGTCCTGGTTGAAGGCTAGGTGAAAAAGCGGAGGTTTTTCTTGTTGATTATGAGGTCAGTCAGTGTGGCCCGTTATCTTCAATTTTTAAAAATCTGCCTGACAAACCTTCCCAGATGACTGAAAGGCCAGAATCGACTGAGGATCAGATCTCTCTTATATTTTCTCTTCTCTTCAGGGGTCAGAATAGAGGGGGCGTATTTAGCCTTGAACTTTACCAACCCGGCTTTGTCCCTGCCTTTCAACAGAGAAATTATCAATCGGCCTAAAGGGCTCTGGCTGAAAAAAAGGGAAGACTGAAAATCAATGACTGCCACCTCGCCGGAAGCTTTAACCAGAACATTCCTCTTCTGCTTCAAGTCCAGATGAACGACCCCCCGTTCATGAATTGCATTAATAACTTTTTCGAGATTGTCGAGTGCTTTGTTCAGCAATTCCGGTGCCAGCTTGCGCGAGAGGGTTTCTCCTTCGATGAACTCAACGGCAAAAGCATCCTGGTCAATGATTCCCTTAAATGAGGGAACACCTTCAACTCCTTCCAATCGTTTGTAGATGGAGATTTCACGATTTTGATAGCGTCTGCCGATTATCTGTTTGAGAAAGGGCTGCATGCCACTGCAGTCTTTTACCGCCCATTTATTTCCATCTGTAAGGTACACAGAGATTTCTGGAGAGGCGTAGTTGCCCCGCTGAATGATCTGCGGTGTGAGTCGGTTCAGCTGGTCACGGTTGACGTATGTTTTCATGGTGTTCCTGATCAAAAAAGAAACAGGAAATAATAGACAACCAGATAGCAGATAATCATGGCGAGCAGATTTAAGTGTGCATTGTTTTTAAAAAACAGTTCCCATTTAAAGAAAAACAGTTCATGGTTATCCATATTTTTATAGGAAGGCAGAAAACGATGTATCTCCCGGCAATAGTTTCGGTAGGAATCACCGAAAATTTCAATTAACACTTTCTCCTCACGTTTGACCCGGTTGACCATGTAAAAATAATAGATAACCGAAAATCCGATTATAAACCAGATATTTCCGGTCATCATTATTCCCCCCAGGATAAGAAAATATCGACCGATATATATCGGATTCCTGACCAGAGCATAGGGGCCTTTGGCGGCCAGGATTTTCTTCTTTTTAAGCGTAGCAAAACACCATATCTGGATAGCCTCGCCAGCAGATGAGACCAGCAGGCCAATCCAGAAAAATTCTGGTTTGATCATGGTCAGCAACAAGATCAGGAATGCCAGCAGCAAAGGCCATCGTAACAGGAGCAATTTGCGACGAAGATCAGGGTTGTTGAAAAGATTATGAATTGCATCCAGATAATCGTTCATATATTTACCTTTTTCAGTCAAAAAAGACGCGGAAATTAAAAAAATATCATGGGAATCTAATACATATGGCTTATGGAGGTCAACAATTTACTTTGGAAAGTCTTCATCCTGTAGGTATCTGCGGGAAATCAACCTGCTGGTGCCATGGGGTGAGAATCTTCTTGATAAAGCCATCTTTTTTTGTAGTTTTCTGTTGGTCACAGCAGATATATGTTTATATGAATCTGCAAACTGGATGATCTGGTAATGAGCATGTCCTGCGGGATCTTTCGAGTTTGCCGGGCAGGCAGATAACCGGTTGTTTAATGTTGTGGAAAATCAGGATGAGCGGATGAAACAATATCATTTGTCAGGAAATTATGTGGAGGCCGTACCTGGGGCTAATCGTGGTCCTGATTTCGTCGGCATCGGTGTCCAGAAGAGTGGAACCACCTGGGCCGGGGAGATCCTGGCTCAGCATCCCAAGGTTCTGATTCAAAAGAAGGAGATCAGTTTTTTTATCCATCATTTTCACCGGGGGTATGATTGGTACGAAAAGTGGTTTCAGGGACGGGGAGATGGGATTGCCGGAGAGTTTTCGGTCAATTATTTCTATTCTCCGCGCCCTGAATCAGACAGAAAAGAGTTCTACCCAAAATGGAATCCGCGGCGAAAACTTCTGTTCTGGAGAGACAATCCGTCAGCGAGGGATGAACTTAAGAAACGTTATCCAAAGGTAAAGGTGCTTGCCTTTTTTCGCAACCCGGTACAACGGGCATGGTCTCACTACTGGTTCTGGCGGAATCGCCGTGAACGAAACCGCAAGACCATCGTTCCTTTTCAGCAGATGTTTAAAGATGATGGCCGGTGGCTGCGGCTGCAGGGACATTATGCCGATCTGCTTTCCCACTGGCGCCAGTCTTTCCCGGATTTTGGGGTATTCCTCTTCGATGATATTCGGGAGCGTCCGGTTGCTTTGGCAAAGGAATTATTCGAGTTTGTCGGCGTTGATCCTGACTTTAATCCGGTTTTCCCCGGGGCAGTGAATCCGGGGCGCTATCCTTCGATGCCGGAAGAGATCCGGGAAAACGTGATTGAGTACTATCGTGAGCAGGTTCTAAGTTTTGCTGCCATGATTGGGCGTGATCTGGACCACTGGCTGGTCATGAAGAATGGAGTGCCCTAATCCTTTTTTTCTTATAAACTCAACTTTCTGAGTTATGAAAAAACAGCCGAAAAAAATTATTTAAAGGCTGTTCCGGCATGGCTCTCGCTCATTCTCGCTG
>DQWO01000028.1 GCA_011042595.1 Pseudomonadota bacterium | reverse complement strand
CAGTATCTTCATCCAAAGCATTGCCTGGCTAAATACCTGCTCCACTGTGGATAGTTTTTGGGGGATATCTTTCAGGAATGGTGTCTTCGTAAGAGCTCCATCTTCGTTATACTGCAGAGACTGGATTAGCAGGGGCTTCTGACGACCATGATATAGGCAGCTGGACGATAAAGGCAGCATTTCCCTCGCGCCCCCATTCTATCTTCACCTGGCCACCGTGAGAATTAATGATAGAACGGGCCAGGTAGACCCCGGAATCATTAAGGTGATCTGAAAATCGGGTAATCTTTTCAGGTTGTTTCAGGGTTGAGCGCAAAGCTGTCCGCTTGGAATCATCACTCACCGGGCCATGCTCTTCAATGCACAATTCAAAAAGCCTCTTTTGGCCAGTCTGCGGCTGAGATTCTCCCGGAATCGTTACCACATCACTCTTAAGGGATATCTCACCGCCCTCCCCCGCAAGCATCATCGCCAGTTCCAACAGATTGATAAAGGCATGTCCAAGTTTATATTCATCAAAAGGGAATGATGGCATCGGTGAGTGAAAATCATGAGTGATTTTGATGCCCTTCTTTTGCACCCGCGCAGCCACCATTTCAAGAAATTCCGTCAGCATCAGGCCCATATCTCCCCGGATGGGGCTCACCTGTAAATCCGTCTCTTCCATCTCCATCAGTTTTGTCCACTCATTAATCATGGACAGGGATTTCTTACCGCTGTTATATATTTCCTGCAACTGAGAAAGAAGTTCACTACGTTTAGCCGGAAGATCATCTAACAGATGAGAAGAATAGCCGATAATGGCGGAGAGAGGAGACTTCACATCCTCGGAAACCATTGCCAGCAGTTCTTCTCTGACCTGCTTCATCCGTTCATGTTCCATAAGTGAACGGGTAAGTCTAAGATTATTTTCTCCCAGTTTCTTATTGGAATCCTGGAGAATTTTGAAATATGATTTTTTATTCAAGGGCCCCAGGTCGGCATCCACCAACAAAGATTCCAACTGCCGGCTGGACCGCAGCAACAGGGCATCAATGACCTTTACCTGAAGACTGAAAAGGGAAGACGCAACGGACTTCAGATACCCGGTTTTAAACCCATCCTCCCCTAAAATAAAGATACTCGCAACTACGGAACCAAGATGCACAAACTCACCAAGCGTCTTGATCGTCTCGTCTTCCAGATCGGCCAGAATATCAAGATTATGATGCAGGGAAATCACCCCGACATACTCTTCCGGCAGATTCCAAACCTGGGCCAGGGCCATCCCGGCTTCCGTGTGATCAAGACCATAAAAGGCTTTTTCAACCGCGCTGCGGTCACCCCGGCCACCATCATCTTTTCGCAAAACTTTTTTATAAAGTATGGGGTCAATTCCCCAGAGAATCAACGAACCCAGATCAGCAAGCAGCCCGGCAATAAAAGCTTTTTCCGGCGCCGGGTAGCCGATCTGCTGGGCAAACAGACGGGCAGCAATGGCGGTATAGAGTGAATGTTCCCAATAATTGCGCAAAGCCGGACTATTGGCTGCCTTATTTTTCATAATATCAAGAACCGCCAGGCTCAAAACCACATTTTTCACCACATCAACACCCAAAAGTGCAATCCCGTGTGAAACGGTGGTAATTTTTTCCCGCAAGCCATAGAAGGGTGAATTAATTAACTTCAGCAGATAAGCAGTAATTGCCGGGTCTTCCATGACGATATCAGCAATATCCTTAGCTGACGTCTGGTCATCCATACTGATTTCCATCAGTTTAATGGCGACCTGTGGCAGCCTGGGCAGATTATCCATTTTGGAAACCAGATCTAAAATCTCCTCTCTGGTCATCAGCATTCCCCCTTATATTCGTATCACGTCAACTCAATGGAAATTATTTTGCGGCACAAAGCCAGCTAAAACAAGGTTTTCACTAAACGAGTATATAACACCAGCACCATAAAATGTAAAGACAGACAAATAGAATAATTACTGGCTCGACTTTCTGAGTTATGAAAAAACAGCCGAAAAAAATTATTTAAAGGCTGTTCCGGCATGGCTCTCGCTCATTCTCGCTGCACATCGTGTGCAGCTGTGAGGTACCCGCCGCGAATCACCGTCGTGGTGATTCGTTCGGCGGTCAATGCTGCTATGAGCCAAGCCCGAACAGCCTGACAATGTATCCTGAAAGTTCAACTCAGAAAGTTGAGTTACTGATTTTTATAAAATTTCAGCAGCTCCGCCAATCGGCAAAGTTCGCTTACCGTCATGGTTTCGGCCCGACAATCGGGTGAAAACCCGTTCTGCAGTAACAATTCAGCCAGTTGAGAACGTTCCAAGGTTAATTTCCAGTTGGAAAGCGGATTAATAATCTTCTTGCGCCGCTGGCTGAACAAGCGTTTAACCAAATCTCCCAGCCATTCCACATCACTGATCTGACAAGATGGCTGAGATAGAAAGTGAAGCAAAACAACCCTCGACCAGACCCGGGGCTGGGGATAAAAACAACTGGGGGATACGCTAAATCCTGGCATTGTCTGACAAAATAGTGAAGTCATAATGGACAGACGGCCATATGACTTGCTGCCTGGCGCCGCTAGAATCCTGGCCGCAACTTCTTCCTGCATCATCAATACCGCCCGGGAAAAAAGATGACGATACCGAATCAGCAAAAAAATGATCGGGGTGGTTATCTGATAAGGAATATTTGCAACCACACAGATTTTTCCATGCCGCTGATAAACATCACCAAGTTCATCCTCCAGGTCAGATTTGAGTACATCCCCATGAACCAGGTTAAACTCATTTTCCTGACAGGTGGAAAACCGCTGACGGAGGACAGGCAGCAAATCCGTATCAGTTTCAATCGCCGTCACCGGCGCTGGAGCACGCAGGAGAAAAGCGGTTAAGAAACCATTGCCCGGACCAATTTCAAAAACCGGCTCCCCGGCTGTCAGAGCCGCCAGATCAATAATCTTTCGGGCGATATTGGCATCATGGAGGAAATTTTGGCCCAGTTTTTTTTTAAACCGGTATGTCATCGATAATCCTTAAAAGGCATCAAAATATATTCACCGGTTAATCCCCTTTCGGGCCGGTTGCGTCCTGAGCCCGCCGCAGGTAAGCAACCAGGTAGTCAACAATAGGAAAGCTGGCAAGGCCCAACACCAGACCAATCAAATGACCACCTACCAGCAGCGGCCAGGCAACCTGGCTGCCGGCATGAATAATATCCTTAAGCGTATGAATATTCTCAGGAAAAGGAATAGACGTAGACAGAAGAATTTCTCCGACTTTGAAGTCAAAGTAAAGAATGGGAATCATGGAAAGTGGGTTGCATATCCAGCTGGCCAGCAGGGAAGCCAGGCGATTTCCACGCACAAGAAATGCTAGAAAAATAGCCAGAAATGTGTGCAGCCCCAACAGGGGGGAAAAAGCAACAAAGATACCCACAGCAAAGCCACGGGCTATGGTCGCCGGATTATCACTGCTCCCCGTCAACATTCTGATCATTGAGCGGATATCAGGTCTTTTTTTCTTTTTCATAATCGCAGGCGGGAGTAGGCATTAAGACACAAGTCATCACTCTTGCCTTGCTGGTGCAACCGACAGCCCACCTGTCCAATCATCACCGCATTATCAGTACAAAGAACCGGAGGCGCTGCATACACTTCAATACCCCGGCTTCCCGCAGCCTGGATCAAATTATCGCGGATCGCTAAGTTACACGAAACACCACCGGCCAGAGCAATGGACGAAACCCCGAACATCTCAGCCGCCTTCAATGCTTTACGGGTTAAAACATCAGCAACTGCAGCCTGAAAAGAGGCCGCAACGTCAGGAATAATCGCTGGAACTGCGGATTCATTCTTTTCCAGAAATGTACGGACCGATGTTTTCAAACCACTGAAGCTGAAATCCAGCGAATCAGCCCCCATATAAGCACGGGGAAACTTTATGGCCCGGGGATCACCCTGAGTCGCCAACCGCTCAATCACCGGCCCTCCCGGATAACCCAAATTCATCATTTTGGCTATTTTGTCAAATGCTTCGCCGGCGGCATCGTCAATAGTTCGCCCCAGAAGCTGATAATCGTGCCATGCCCGAACCAGATAAATACTGGTATGCCCACCGGAGACCACCAGACCAACAAAAGGGAAACCCAGCTGGCCATTAACCAACAGCGGCGACATAAGATGGCCTTCCACGTGATTGACCCCGACCAGCGGCAGTTGTCGGGCAAAGGCCAGCGATTTTGCATACGAGATACCGACCAACAAGGAACCCACCAGACCGGGACCACAGGTAACACAGATACGAGCTATTTCAGCCAGAGCGGCATCTGCCTCTTTCAATGCCTGCCTCACCACCCAGTCAATATTCTCCAGATGCTGACGCGATGCAAGTTCGGGAACCACACCACCATAAACCCGATGGACATCAATCTGGCTCGAAATAATATTGGAACGGATTTCGCTGCCTTGCCCCAGAACCGCGGCGCAGGTATCATCACAGGAAGTTTCTATGGCCAGAGT
>DQWO01000045.1 GCA_011042595.1 Pseudomonadota bacterium | reverse complement strand
TTCGTTCGGCGGTCAATGCCGCTATGAGCCAAGCCCGAACAGCTTGACAATGTATCCTGAAAGTCCAACTCAGAAAGTTGAGGTGTTATTTGTCATCAACATACTGTCCTGGATTTTCAAAGCTAAACGCTGATAGCTAACGGCTAAAAGCTTAACTTTGATTTTAATCAATCAGACTTATTCATGTAGCGAAAAAATTCATTGCCACTACCCATAACCAGGGTTGAGTTATCCGCCAATGCCTTTTCATACGCTTGCAGGCTGCGAAAAAAATTATAGAAATCTTCATCCTGCTGGAAGGCCTGGGCGTAAATCGCAATTGCCTTCTGCTCCCCCTCCCCGCGAACTTCCTGCGATTTTCGGTAGGCCTCAGCCAGGATAATTGTCCTTTCTTTTTCAGCCTGGGAACGAATCTTAATTGCCTCCTCTTCGCCTTCCGAGCGGTATTTTTTTGCCTGCCGCTGGCGTTCAGCCTGCATGCGGGAAAACACGTGCCGCTCATTTTCAATCGGCAGATCAGCCCTTTTAATCCGCACATCCACGACTTCAATCCCATAATCAGCCGCAGCCTTGTTACTGTTCGCCGTGACTGTTTTCATGATTCTGGTCCTCACTTTGGCCACAATATCATTCAGTGTTTCCTTGCCCAGCTCCACCCGAAACTCAGAATAAATGATATCATCAAGCCTTGATTGGGCCCCGGCGACATTCTTCACGGTCTGATAAAACTTCAGCGGATCAACAATCCGCCATTTAGAATAGTTATCAACCACCAGATTTTTTTTATCACTGGTGACGATTTCCGCCGGGGCGGCATCATAAACCAGCAAACGACGGTCAAAAAATATCACCTGTTGCAGCAAGGGTAATTTATAATTCAATCCCGGTTCAGCTATCACCCGTACCGGTTTCCCCAGCTGCAGAACCAGTGCCTGCTGTCTTTGATCAACTTGAAACAATGATGACAGGATCACCATAGCAATAATAACCCCGGCAATGACAATTACTCTCATATTCTTCATCTGTTATTCCTCACAAATATTATTTGGCCGGTTGTTTCTTCAACCGCAAAGGATCGATAGGCAATAAGGGCAAAAGGTTCTGCTGCACCTTTTGATCAATAATGATTTTATCAACCTTAGCCAATACTGTCTCCATGGTTTCCAGATACATACGCTTGCGGGTTACCGAAGGTGCCTGCCGGTATCCCCGCAGATTGGACAAAAAACGGGCAGCGTCACCCTGGGCAATATTAATCATTTCCGACTTGGACGCCATAGCTTGATTAATCATCTGGGTCGCCTTACCTTTGGCTTTAGGCAGAATATCATTCTGATATCCCTGGGATTCATTAATAAGCTTAATTTTATTTTCCTTGGCGCTGGCCACATCCTTAAAGGCTTCAATAACCGCTTTCGGCGGGTGGACATCCTGCAGTTGAACTGCCACCACCGCTACACCAAGTTGGTAGCGATCCAGGATTTTCTGTAAAAGGGTTTTCACTTCCTGCTGTATTTTAAATTTACCCACGGTCAGGACTTCATCAATAACAGATTTCCCGATAATTTCCCGCATTGAGGCCTCAGCCACATCACGAACGCTTTTTTCCTGATCCGCAACGTTAAAAAGGTAATTGACCGGATCTTTAATCCGGTACTGAACAATAAACTGGGCATCGACAATATTTTCATCACCAGTCAACATCAGAGATTCATGGGGAACTACCTGGTAGCGGGCCGGCGTTGCCTGTGAAATGCTCCTGAAACCAATTTCCAGCCGTTTCACCTGGGTAACCCGTGGTTTTATCACCGTCTCAACCGGGGTCGGCATATGCCAATGTGGACCGGGATTAGTGGTATAAACCACCTTACCAAAGCGCTGCACCACACCCAGCTCATCCGGGCCAACGATATAAAACCCGGTGGCCAGCCAACCAATCAGGATGAACAACAAAATAATCCCGATCCCGCCGGGAAGTTTGGTCGGAAATTTCCCCCCAAACCGCTGTTTAATCTTTTTAATGACATCTTCCAGATCAGGTGGCTGAGGACCGCCGCCTTGATTATCATCTCCATTATATTCCCATGGCATACAGAAAGCTCCTTTTAGACTTCTTTTGTTTTCGGTATTTTTCACCAACCCAAGAGATTATTACTATAGACTAACCACGGGGTTCACGTCAACCCGCTAAATGAACGAACCCGGTCCAGGTGTTCTTATTCGTCCAATATCAGGGAAGCAAGAAAACCAGCAGTCAGTTCTCCCAGAAATGCATGTCCGTCTTCATTGGGATGCACCCCGTCACTGAGAAAATAGCTCCACGGGTCGCCCAGCGCCGGCCAGGACTCCCAGACATCAAGGACAGGAATCTGTTGCTGCTTCGCCGTTTTACGAATAATTTCATTGTAAAGCTCAGGGGTCTCTCCCCCTAAAAGCTGTACCGATACTGCCGGTTGGATGGTGGTAAACAGAATGGGACGGCAGTTAATCTGCTTGATCTTTTCAACCATCTCATTGAGATTCTGCCTGAACTCTGGCAATGGCACTCCCATATACAGGTCATTCAAACCAAATGCAATGGTTATCAAATCTGGCGTATAGCGCAGAACATCGCGCCGCAGACGTCGCCGACCGCCAAACAAGGTATCTCCATCAACCCCGGCATTCAGCACCTTAAAGCTGATTTCAGGGTATCGCTCCCGCAGCAGGTGCGGCATAACCAGCCGCCAGGGGCGACGAACCCCGAAGCCATTGGTAATGGAATCACCAAGGCAGACTATGGAGACAGAGGATGGCATTTCAGTTTTCATTCAGCTTAGGATTCTACCAGGCCGGATTAAGATATAAATAGATGGATATACTCCTGCAGTTGCCCCGAAATCAGAGAAGAAGATCTTGTGCGACGCAACCGACGACCGATCTTTTTTGCCCGGGCCAGGTTTCGCTCACCACGGGGATCTTCCGCACACAGGGATGAACCTTTAAGATTTTGCAATATTTCCATCATATTAGCCAGTGATTTCTTTTTGAAATACAGTACATCATCACCGGACAGCGCGTAATGAGGGGATTGATCAAGACGGAGAAGCAGTCTCTGCCAGCGTCTGGTCCGATTCAATAACAGCACCGTATTGAAAATCCGCCGGTTGACCGGAAAAGAAAAAATGGTCGGGGTTATGGCCCGGGCCAGGAGAGGGTCATTTTCCCAACGTGAACGCCGGCTGATCAGATGGGCATACTGCCACAATTTATGGCGGACTGAAACTTCAAATCGCATTTCCCAATACAGATGAAGGGCACCTTTCTTGTGGTAATACTGAACAATCTTACTCGGTACAAATGAATTATGGGCAACAATATCCGCCGCCAGATGGGCAAGGTATCCGTAGACAAAAGCCTGCTGGGCCGGGGAACAAATCCGGTCCTGTAATTCAAAGGCAACCGGCCAGGTATGGCAATGGCGCAATGGATCAACGAATTTCTTCCCAACCACCATGTCCGCGGCAATATTGCCATAGAGGAAATCATAGGGATAACAAGCCAGCGAGGCTGCAACCTGCAGAGGCAAAAGATCTTTGCTGGCCAGAAGTTCCCGAGCCAGTTCCAGGTGGGTTGCCGGCCCCCAGGCACTGGCACAGCCACAGCTCAAAAGAACAACCAGTAGCGAAAAAAATACAATCAGCAAGAAGAGACTCATAGTGCGAAATACCCTGATCTACTGGGCCAAAGGCACAATCTCAGTCCCTGGCGGCGGGACAAAACTGAAAAATCCTGCAGGCAGTTTGTTTTCAGTTGGCGGTTTCCAGGAATAACTGATGATTATCTCATTGGCAAAAAGGTCCGTAAGCTGGCTTTTAACCAGTTTCAATGTCTGTTTAGCGAAAAAAAGCTGCAAGCTTGTAAATGGTCGACCCTCGCCCTCTGCCGTCCGGGGAGACAGAAAGACCTTGATAATGGGATCAGCAGCAGATTCGTATACTGTTACCTGATAGTCATCCTGCAACTTCTCCAAATTTGTTAACAAATGCATCATCAGCCGGGCTTCCGTTACCTGGGCCACTTCTCCAATCATGACCTGTTCCAGGGACGCATCATAAAACCAGAGCTTTTTCCCATCAGAAATAAGCAACTGGACATCTGGCTCCTTAAACTCCCAACGCATGCAATCGGGAATTTTAAAATAGACCGTCCCCCGGGAAATTACCGGTTCTTCAATATCAGGCAGATGGGCCTCCTGGACAAAGTCCCCTACCCATAAACCAGGCTGCTCAAAAACTGTTTTTATCCGGCTCAGGGTTTTTTCCTGGCCGCTGCCCTCTTTACAGAAGGCCGACACGGGGAAACAACAAAAAACAACACTCAAAATTATAGTCAATAACCACAGCGGCATGAACAGCCGACAGAATTTTTTCACTTCTCTACCTCCTAAATAGTTTCCATCCGGAAACCAGTGCTTCCGGATGGGCCATCAGCTCTCAGCTTTCAGCAGTCAGCTTAACCATCTGTTTTTCCAATGTTTTACTGACAGCTGAC
>DQWO01000099.1 GCA_011042595.1 Pseudomonadota bacterium | reverse complement strand
GTCATCAATCAATTCCTGCATGAACGGCGGAATGGGTTTCGCCTGATAGATTTTCCCGGTCGTCAGATTTTCAATTTTACCCGCCGAGCTATCAATCCTCAGTTCATCCCCTGACTTGATTTCTTCAGCCGCTTCCACAGATTCCAGAATCGGCAGACCGGTATTAAAGGAATTGCGGTAAAAAATCCGGGCAAACGTTCCGGCCACGACGCAGGAGATGCCGGCAGCTTTGATGGCAATGGGTGCATGCTCCCGGGAGGAGCCACAACCAAAATTTTTATCGGCAACAATGATATCGCCGACCTGCATCTTCCGCATAAATTCCGGGTCCGCGTCTTCCATGCAGTGCTTCGCCAGCTCTTCAGGGTCAGAAGTATTGAGATAACGGGCCGGGATAATGGCATCCGTGTCCACGTCATCGCCGAATTTCCAGGCTTTTCCCTGATAGATCATGATATCACCTCTTCCGGGCTGGCTATCCGCCCCAGAACAGCTGAGGCCGCGGCCACGGCCGGGTTGCTCAAATATACTTCACTCTCGGGATGTCCCATGCGGCCGACAAAATTGCGGTTGGTAGTCGACACGGCCTTTTCACCGGCCGCCAGGATGCCCATGTGTCCGCCAAGGCAGGGGCCGCAGGTCGGTGTGCTGAAAACTGCCCCAGCCTCGACAAACAATTCCACCAGACCTTCTTTAATCGCCTGGAGATAAATGGCCTGAGTTCCGGGAATCACGATCAGCCGAACATAGGAAGCCACTTTTTTCCCTTTCAACACTTTTGCCGCCAGCCTTAAATCCTCAATCCGCCCGTTGGTACAGGAACCGATTACCACCTGGTCAACGGCAATCTGCTGTTCCACCGCCGCCGCCACATCCCGACTGTTCTCCGGCAGGGAAGGAAAGGCCACCTGGGGCTTGATCCGGGAGACATCAATATCCATTTCATAAATATACTCAGCTCCGGGGTCACTGAAAAAAAGATGGTAGTCGCGTTTTGAACGCCCCCGGACATAATCCAGGGTGATATCATCGGGAGTAATAATCCCATTTTTGGCCCCGGCTTCAATGGCCATATTGGCCATGGAAAAACGACCGTACATGGGCAGCTTCTCAATCGCTTCTCCCTGCATCTCCATACTCTGATACAGGGCCCCATCAACCCCCAGTTTGCCGATGGTATAGAGAATCAGGTCTTTTCCTTCCACCCAGGGACCGGGAGTTCCATGATAGACCAGTTTGATACTTTCCGGAACTTTAAACCAGGCCTTACCGGTGGCCATGGCCGCCGCCAGATCCGTGCTGCCCACCCCGGTGGCAAAAGCCCCCAGAGCCCCGTAAGTACAGGTATGGGAATCAGCCCCGATGATCAAGTCACCCGGGAGTACCAACCCCTGCTCCGGCAGCAGCACATGTTCAATCCCCACCCGTCCCGATTCAAAATAATTGGTCAATTGCTGCCGGCGGCTGAAATCCCGGACAATTTTTGCCTGCTGGGCGGAATTAATATCTTTATTGGGGGTAAAATGATCCGGAACCAGGACAACTCTATCCCGATCAAAAACCTGTTCAATTCCCAGCTGTTCAAACTCGGCAATGGCGATGGGAGCGGTCACATCATTGGCCAGGGCGACATCTACCCGAGCTTCGATCAATTGTCCCGGCTGCACCTGCTCACAATCAGCATGGGCAGCCAGTATCTTTTCGCTAATGGTCATTGCCATAATAAGAACTCCTTGGTTTCTATCCGTAAACTAACGTTTCCGGATAGGCTGTCAGCCTTTAGCTCTCAGCTTAACCACTTGTTTTTTCAATATTCTGCTGAAAGCGTTCAGCAGGAAATGAACGTTTCCGGATAAACACTCCTTACACGGTTACCCGGGGCCGATTATGTTTTTTGTATTCCAACTTATTCAAGGCATTGATATAGGCCCTGGCAGTGGCCACGATGATGTCCGTATGGGCTCCCTGACCCATCACCGTCAGACCATCTTCCTCGATCCTGACCGTCACTTCCCCAAGGGCGTCCGTCCCCCCTGTAATGGATTTAACCTCGTAAGTCAAGAGCTTACTGCCCGTCTTGGTCAGCCGTTTGATGGCCTTGAAGGTAGCATCTACCGGCCCGTCACCAAACTCGGCACCCTGCAGGGTTTCGTTGTTGATTTCCAGCTGAATGGTGGCGTTGGGTACCGAAACACTGCCACTGTTCACGTTAATGTACAACAATTTAAAGTAGTGCGGAATACGGATAATCTCATCGGCGATCAGGGCGTCAATATCCTCATCATAGACGGTTTTTTTCTTATCGGATAATGCCTTGAAGGCCTGGAAGGCTATTTCAACCTGTTCATCGCTGAGTTCATAGCCCAGGCCGACAATTTTTTCACGAAAGGCATGGCGACCGGAATGTTTTCCCATCACCAGCTGGTTCTGGGGCAAACCAACGGATTCCGGGGTCATGATCTCATAGGTGGATTTTTCTTTCAACACCCCGTCCTGGTGAATTCCCGCCTCGTGGGCAAAGGCATTGGCCCCGACGATCGCCTTGTTTGGCTGCACCCTGATGCCAGTCACCTGGCTGACCAAGCGGCTGGCGGGATAAATCTGGGTGGTATCAATATTGGTTTCAAACTCAAGTTGATCATGACGGGTACGAAAAGACATTACCAGCTCCTCCAATGAGGCATTACCAGCCCGCTCGCCGATGCCGTTGATCGTACATTCAACCTGGCGGGCACCATTTTCCACCGCCGCCAGGGAATTTGCCGTTCCCAGTCCCAGATCATTATGACAATGAACCGAGATCACCGCCTGATCAATATTTGGCACCCGGGAAATAATTGTCCGGATCATCGCCCCGTATTCTTCGGGAATCGTATAACCCACCGTATCAGGAATGTTGATGGTGGTCGCCCCGGCTTCAATCACGGCGGTAAATATCCGGCAGAGAAAATCAATCTCACTGCGGGTCGCGTCCTCGGCGGAAAACTCGATGTTGTTTGTCAAGGTTCTGGCATAGGTCACCGCTTCCACCGCCTCAGCCAGGACTTCTTCGGCATTTTTCTGCAGTTTGAACTTCATATGGATGGGAGAAGTGGCAATAAAGGTATGAATCCGCGGATTGGCGGCATACTGCAGGGCTTCCCAGGCCCGATCAATGTCCCCCCGGTTGGCCCGGGCCAGACCGGCCACTTCACAACCCCTGATTTCCCGGCTGATCAGCTTCACCGCCTGAAAATCCCCGTCCGAAGCAATGGGAAACCCGGCCTCAATAATATCCACTCCCAGGCGCTCCAGCTGCCGGGCCACCAGCAGTTTCTCCTCAATGTTCATACTGGCCCCCGGCGACTGTTCACCATCACGCAAGGTGGTGTCGAAAATCCTTACCTGACTCATAACCCTTCTCCTTTCCGATTAATGATCATATTGCATCATGTATAAACAAAAACCCCCGGAAATTACTTCCCGGGGGTAAATAAAAAGTTTGAAATCTACTAAGAAAGCATCAGACGATTTCTTCCTTTTCCTCTCCCCGGGGAACCTGCTTCACTAGACCCAGGAGCAGTAGCAACCTTTCCACCGGTCCGGAAACCACATACAGACTAAGCAGCACAAAAAGGGTGATCTGGGGTTCTGAAGCCAGGATGATAATAAAAACAGCCACCAGCACCAAGGCCATGAACGGCGCCCGATCTTTATTCAGCGCCTCTTTAAAACTGCGATATTTCACATTACTGACCATCAGAAAAGCCAGGGCATAGGTCAGCAAAAGGACCATCACGTTCCTGGCCGTACCACTGCCACCCAGATGATAAAATATCATCACCATAGTGGCAATCATGCTGGCAGCCGCCGGGATCGGCAAACCATTAAAAAACCCTTTCTCTACTGTATCAACCTGGACATTATAACGGGCCAGGCGCAAAGCCCCGCAGGCCAGAAAAAGAAATGCCGCCAGCCAGCCAAAACGACCATATTCAGACAATCCCCAGGTAAAAGCCAGTAACGCGGGAGCCACACCAAAAGATACCAGATCTGCAAGGGAATCGAATTCCATCCCGAAGCGGCTGGTTGCATGCATTAACCTGGCGGCCTTACCATCAAGAATATCAAATACATTGGCAATGATAATCGCCGTAGCAGCCAGCTGGAAATTACCCTTAAACACCGAGATAATGGAAAAAAACCCGCAAAACAGGTTTCCCATGGTAAACAGATTCGGCAAAATGTAGACACCACGTATCACGTGTGAATCCCCCGGTTTCTCGCTATGATCATCTTTCTCAACTATCGACACTTTTCGGGCTACCTTTAAAATTAAGCAATTAGCCATTAGCGGTTAGCGGTTAGCGGTTAGCTCAATGAATTCAAGATTTTTTCTTATTAACAGTTTTAACCCGTTTGGTGTTTTAAGTTATTTACTCAACTTTCTGAGTTGGACTTTCAGGATACATTGTCAAGCTGTTCGGGCTTGGCTCATAGCGGCATTGACCGCCGAACGAATCACCACGACGGTGATTCGCGGCGGGCACCTCACAGCTGC
>DQWO01000100.1 GCA_011042595.1 Pseudomonadota bacterium | reverse complement strand
GGACATTAGTGCTTTACTCCTGAAAGGCTGTCACTCTTTTCAGTACCCCCTTGAGGGGTATAAAAAACAAGAAATTGTCGGGAATACATTCAGGATGTTCGGGCTTGGCTCATAGCGGCACACACCTCGGAGCGGCACATGATGTGCCGCGAGAATGAGCGAGAGCCATGCCGGAACATCCTGATACCTTAATTTGGGTTGCGGGCGTTAAGCCCGCGTTAGTCCTTAAAAACGATTATATTGGGCTGCCAGAGAGCTATTTTTATCCGTTTCTGTTCATGGAGGTTGTGTCTGCTCAAAATATAGAGCGGAAATTTCAGCTCAAAATCATAGTCGTCGCTGCTGCTGCCATCAACTTTGACAAAAACAATGGCGCTTTCGGGGTAGAGGATCATATCCCTGATGATCCCCTCGTAGACATTATCAGCAAGTTCGGCTTTGACCGGGTAGGCGGGGTTAATGATTTTGATATCCTGGGGTCGGATACATAGGCTTATTTTACCAGAGAGCTCAGTTTTGCTGGTGAAAACTATGTTTATGCCGTGGCTGTTTATGGTGTAAATGCCGGCATTTTCTTCCTTTACTTCGCCGGAAAAGAAATTCCGGTAATTCAAGAACCAGGCAACTTTTTTGGTTGCCGGCCTTTCAAACAGGGTCTGTGCGTCCGCAATCTGCCGGAGACTGCCGTCGACCATAATGCCGATCTGCTCAGCCATGCTGTAGGCTTCTTCAAAGTTGTGGGTAACATGAATGACCGGTACTTTGACTGTCTTGAAAACCTTTTTTAGATCAAACCATAGTCTTTTTTTTGTGCCTTCATCAACAGCGGAAAATGGTTCATCCAGCAAAAGTAAAGCCGGCCTGGTTGCCAGTGCCCGGGCCAGGGAAACTTTCTGTTTTTCGCCGCCGGAAAGATTTCGAGTGCTGCGGTTTGCCAGGTGCTCAATGTTAAAAAGAGATAGCAGCTGGCCGGTTCTTTCCTTTATTTTTGTTTCCGGATAATTTCTTATCCTCATGCCAAAATTGATGTTTTCCTGGACATCCAGGTGGGGGAACAGGGCGCAGTTTTGCGGCAGGTAGCCGATATTCCTTTTTTCGACAGTGAGATTGGCGATGCTTTTGCCATCAATAAATATCTCACCGGTTTTAATCTGGTTGATTCCCAAGATGCATTTCAGCAGGCTGGATTTGCCGGATCCGGTTGGTCCAAGGAGGATAAAATAGGTTTCGTCGGTAATGGTCAGATTGATTTCCGAAAATTGAAATTGGTCAACGGCATAACTGAGATTTTTGATTTCAAGGCTCATGCTGCAAGTTTCCGGGTGCCGTAGAGCAAGCTTAAAGAAACCGCCACCAGAATCAGGATGAAGATTGCGGCACCGTGAATGTCAGCTGATTCAAAACTGAGGAAAATAGCCGTGGGAATGGTTTCAGTTTTCATGGTGGTGGCGCCGGCAATGGTTATCGTGGCTCCAAACTCACCCACTGCCCGGGCCCAGACCAGCAGGAAAGCTGAGATGATCCCCTTGTTTGCCAGTGGCAGGGTAACTTTTTGAAAAGTTTTGAATCGCGTGCAGCCCAAAGTCCGGGCGATGTTTTCGAACTCCGGATCAATGGCTTCAAAAGCAAGTTTTACCTGCCTGATTCCCAGGCCGATGATGACGAAAAACTGGGCCACAATGATGCCTTTGACCCCGAAAACAATCCCCCCCGCCAGGTTCTCGATCATGTGCCCGATATCAGTATTTAAAAAGATGAGGACCATGGCCCCCAGGGCAATGGGCGACAGGACCAGTGGCAGATCCAGGAAGGTATCAACCAGAGCCTGAAAGCGGAAATGATATCTGGACAAATAGTAGCCGATGGGGATGGCGAAAATTATTGCCGCCACTGAAGAAACCGTGGCGGTTAATAAGGATAATTTTATCGCAAACCAGATTTCGTTGAAATTTAGCTGGCGGACCGATTGAGAAACAAAAAATTCCTTGATAATGGCACAGAGAAAGAGAACCAGGATCGCCACCAGCAGCCAGGTCATGAATTTCAGCGTAAAATTGAAGATTTTATTGCTCATGGCAGTTGGCTTTGCCTTTGGTAGTTATCATGAAGGCATGGCTATGGTTACCGCTGCCGGATAAGCTGGAAATATTCTTCCGGCAGGATGCATTCGCCGCCGATAGTGGCCTGCTCAGCAAACGATAACGCAATAGTTCTGTCTGCCACGTAGCCCCATTTTCGATAGATCTGTTTCCCCTTTTCTGAGATGACAAAATCAATAAATCTCTGTGATTCCCTTTTGTCCCGGGTGTAAATGGGAATGCTTATGGGGATGTAGGATATTCTCGGAAGCGCTTTTTTCTTTATCGGGATAAAATCCATCTTATCCGGGTTCCAGAAATGCAAAACCCGCCAGCCTACAATGGCATCAACCTTATTCAAAGCTGCCAGATTGGCGGTTTTAGAGCAGCTGCCGCCATAGACCACCACATTTCTCATCACCTGTTTTAGCAGATTATTCTTTTCCAGCAGTTCGATGGCATATAATCCCATGCAAACGGTGTCCGGATTGCCGATCCCCACCTTAATCCCGTTTTTGCCTAAATCCTGAAGAGTTTTAATGCCTTTGGGATTTCCCTTCGGGGTAATGATGGCGGGGATAAGATAGCAGACCTGTTGAGTGGAATCAGGTAAAATCAGGTGTTTGTTCCTGGCTTTGATGATGTAATCAGGCGAGCCCGGTAGATAGATATCACCCCTTCTGGTCAATTCAATCTGCGACAGCAAGCCCCCCCCGCTGCCATAAAGCAGGTGCACCTTGATGCCGGTTTCCTGCTCATAGAGGTCGGCGATTTCCCTCATGGGGGGTCGGTTGGCGGAACCACACATGATTAGGAGGCTCTTTTCGCTTGTTTCCCGGGAACAGGCGAAAAAAATCAATGATAAAAGCAAAAGAACAAACAGCTTCTTCATTGGTTCACTCCTCTACATTAACGTATAATATATCTTCTTTATGCCGCTTGATAATGTGAGGTATGCCAAGTTCCTTTCGTATTTTAATAATATTCACCTTGTATCTGGTCGAGAAAATGAGTGGATGTGACGGTTTTCCTGCTGAAACCGGGATGATAATCCCTTTGTTCTCTGTTTCTGCTTCTTTGATGGCGGTTGTAAGTCGGAGAAATGTATCCTGGGTGATGGGTTTGTTGAGAAAAGAGAACATGAAAAATGTATCGCTTGCCTCCAGGCAGGCGATTCCGGCTTTCAGTGACGTAACAATGGGATGCTCCTTTTTCTCCGTTTCAATGACCAGCAGATTCTGATGATCAAATTCACCCAGGTATGGTTCCGTCTCCCGGCTGTAGACTACGATTGTTTTGTTGAACAGCATAGCTGATGTATTGATTGCCGTGATACTTTCCATTCTTGTATGACGACCACACTGCTTCGCGGCTAAAACTATCAGGGCCGGCTTCTGCTCTGCCGTATTTTGGGGCATGGGGGATAGCATTGCCACCGGCTGGTAATCTCTGGTAATGATAATATCCTCTTCCAGCTCAGCGATGATTTTGAGCAGCGTATGCTTGGCAGTGGTTATGTTAATGACCTTTTTCATCGATGCAGACCGGTTCAGTGGGTACAGGGACAGTACCGTTGTAATTTGTGGATAGCGGCCATCCCGGCTATGGTTACTCCGTAGAAAATAACAGGTTTGTCGTGGATAAACCGGTCAGCGGTGGCGTTGACACTGGTGGAGCCGGTGGCCAGGATAATATCTCCCCAGGATAATACCTCCTCAGTTTTTTCAGGTCCCTCAATGGTCAGGCCGAATTTTTCCCCACCCTGGTTGTCTTCGTCAAGGTCAATGACCCTGAGTTCGAAGGAATGACTGAGCTGATCGATCATGGCGGGCTGGAAACCGATAAAAGCGATTTTTGGTTTTCCGTAGTGTTGTTTGATATAGCCGGGCAACTGGGACGCGCAGATGCCGGGTTCCTGGTCTCGACAGTGAATGGTGTTTGATATCTGGCCATAATGTCGCATGATGGCATTGAGCCCGGCAACATACATCGCCCGATGAAAGTTATTTTCCAGGGGAAGGGTGAGAAGTTCCCTGACCGAGCCGGTAAATTCGCCCGGCATGTCGGTATAAGCCTGTCCTTTGGCCTGTCTGAACACAGCCTCAACCATAACTTCCTTGCCTTTGAGTAATGGGAAGTCCTTGCACTCTGGATCTCCGATAGCCTCTTCAGGGGTAAGAGTCCTGGCGGAAATAACTTTGATTTTTTCGTCGATAATCTGATGTTGATCTATGAGTTTCTGCAGAAATTTTCTGGAATCCTGGTAAAAATCCATCTCGGACCTCCTGTTATTACATTTTCATGGTCATCATAATGCAATAATGCTAATGTTTTGTCAACGGTTATTGTGTATGTGTTACTTACCCGTTGGGTGTTATTTATCATTACCTCAACTTTCTGGGTTGAACTTTCAGGATACATTGTCAAGCTGTTCGGGCTTGGCTCATAGCGGCATTGACCGC
>DQWO01000130.1 GCA_011042595.1 Pseudomonadota bacterium | reverse complement strand
TTCATTATAGCTTTAATCTTTTCCCTCAGCTGTTGATTTTTCTTCTGCAGTTCTTTGTAGCTTTCTTCCAGGGAGTCCGTCGAGGTCTGCAGTTTGCTGCAGGCATTCTGGTTGTTCATGATTTCCTGTTCCTGTTGATCAACGGTTTTTTCCAATTCCTTGATCTGGTAATATTGACTGATCACATCATGAAGCAGATAGCTTAACAGGTTACTGTAAACCGGAAATAAACTCTGGTCGTCAGGAACATCTTTTACCTGTTTCAAATGTCGCAGAGCCCGCTGGTAATTCTGATATTCATAATCTTTTAATGCAAAAATCAAACCGCTTAGAAAGTGGTACTCATTTTTTTCGCCGATACTCATGTCAACATTATGCAGGGAGCTTAAGATCTGGTTGGCTTCCTTTAATTTATTTATGCGTATCAGTTTCCTGGTTTGTTCCAAACTGTTTTGGGTTGCCTGGTGCTGATTAGTAAGGCCAATGGGGCGCAGAAGACCACCAGCACCTGAGTCCAGCGGGGCACAGGCATTCAGCTGGAGGAGCATGAACAGCAGCAGGCTCAGCGGAAGAAATAAAGTAAAGCTGTGAGGGTGATGGATTCTAAACATTTTTGGCCTCCGCCATATTGTTCGTGCCGGGTTTTTCCGGCATGATGACATGAAAGACACAGCCATCGCCCGATCGATTATGAGCCCAGATAAGGCCATTATGTCCTTCGATGAAAAATTTTGCAATGGCAAGGCCGACTCCTGATCCCTTGCTGTGGTCAGGAAGCCACTGGTTTCCCTGTTGAAAACGGACAAAAATCTGATCAATCAAGGTGTCAGGGATGCCCGTGCCGGAATCAGCGATGGAAAAAAAGATAAAGTTTCTGGTCAGCTCATCCGGTAAGGGAGGTATGTGGTCGGCGATAAAATTATCTTTGGAGCCCACCTTGATTTCGATGGTGCCGCCTTCCGGGGTAAATTTTATTGCATTGGAAAGCAGGTTGTCGATTACCTGTCCTAAGCGTAGAGCATCAAATTCCTGCGCCGGCAAGGGGCTTTCATGTGCCAGGTTCAGGCTGATGTTTTTTTTGGCGGCCAGGGAATCAGCCGCCATCATCCGGGAGCGCAGCAAATCAACCAGGCTGCCGGGGGCGAAGTTGTAAGAGATGACTCCGGCCCGGATGCGGGAAATATCAAGCAGGTCCGAGACAATTTTAATGATGCGGTCCGTTTCGCCCAGATTAATTTTGACCAGGCGGGTCTGCTTTTCATTCAAAGGGCCGGCGATTTTTTCCTGCAGCAGGGAAAGAGATTCCCTCATGGAAGTCAACGGGGTTTTAATTTCATGGGAGAGATTGGCAATGAATGAGGCTTTAACCTCATCAAACTCTGTCAGTCGGTTAGCCATGATATTGTAATAAATCGCCAGTTTGCCAATCTCCCGGTCGCGAAAACCCTGGATGCGAGTGGTGAAATCGCCCTGGGTAATTTTTTTCATCCCGGTAATGATGGTGTTGAGAGAATGCTTGATGGAATAGTTGATCCACAGGAACATGATCAACAGCGCCAGACAGGTCAAGGCGGAAAAAATAATCAGGTTGTGTTCATATCGGTTGGTAATATCCCTGGTTTTCATAAAGCTGCGGTTGATTTCCCGGTAGCCAAACAGCTGAAACTTTGCCAGCGTATTTTTGCATTGTTCATAATTCAGCTTCATGTTTTCGATGTAGATGCCGGTATCGGAACCTTCATGCAGTTCAAACATTTCATTGAGCAATGCATGAAAGCTGGATAATTGTTTTGTCAGCTGGACCCTCAGGAGGTTTTGCTCAGCTGCCAGGGGATATTGTAAAATAGTATTAATTGTATCGCGGGCATCCTCAATATTGTCTCTGACCAGTTCCGCATAGGTGGCTTTTTTTAAAAGCAGGTACTTACGCATCCCCTTATAGGTATTATCGGTGGCCTGCTCCATTCTCTGGCAGTCATCCCACAGGTTAAACTGCACCGCAGTCAGCTGGTTGACAATGGTGGAAATTTTCCTGATTTCCAGCAGTGAATAGATGTTGACGGCCAACAGGCAGATGAGGACAAAGGCAAAGGCCAGGAGAATCTTCTGGGAAATGGAAATTCGGTCAAGCATAGACAGCAGGGATGTTGTTGACAGGTTTCGGGCTTTTTTGAAACTATTATATAGTGTTTCCGAATGGGCAATTAGCTCTCAGCTTTCTGCAGTCAGCTTAACCATCTGTTATTCCAATGTTTTACTGACAGCTGACAGCTGATAGCTGATAGCGTTCATCAGGAAATGAATATTTCCTGATGAACATTATATAGGAGAAAGGTATAAGGGGCAAGGCTAAAGGCTAAAGGCTGAAGGTAGAAGGTCTGGGAAGGGTGTTGCTGAGGATGCTATTCTAATTCTCGGCGGACCTGTTTAACCAGGTGCATGATAAATTTTTGCAGCAGGTTCAGGGTTTTTTTGTTTTCGGCTTCAAAACGCAGGACCAGCACCGGCTGGGTGTTGCTGGCCCGTACCAGGCCCCAGCCATGGTTGAAAATAACCCGGACACCGTCGATGGTGATGATATCATGAATGGTGGGGCATTCGCCGTTGCCCTCCCGGCAGCTGAATAATCGTTCCCGCAAGCGATCCACCAGGGTAAATTTTATCTCATCCGGGCAGTCATAGCGCAGCTCCGGGGTGTTGCAGATGGAGGGCAGGAAGTCCGCCACTTCGGAAAAATTATAATTCCTGATGATCTGCCCTTTGACCGCCATAATTTCCAGCAGTCGCAAGGTGGCGTAAATGGCGTCGTCATAACCAAAATAGCGGTGGCCAAAAAACAGGTGGCCGCTCATTTCTCCAGCCAGTAGCGCCTCTTCTTCTTTCATCTTCCGTTTTATCAGCGAATGTCCGGTTTTCCACATGATTGCCCGGCCACCCATGCCCTTGATGGCATCAAAGAGGGTTTGGGAACATTTCACATCGGCGACGATGGCGGCATCGGGATGTTTCTTGAGAATTTCAGCCGCGTACATGATCAGCAGCTGATCGCCCCAGATAGTTTTTCCCTGGTTGTCCACCACCCCAAGGCGGTCGGCATCGCCATCATAAGCAACTCCCAGGTGGGCCTTGTCGGCCTTGACCGCTTTTTTTAAATCAATCAGATTTTCCTCGACCGTGGGGTCCGGATGATGGTGGGGGAATGAACCGTCAGGCTCGCAGTAAAGACAGCGATAGCGAAAACCCAGCCGATCAAGAATCGCCGGCAGCACCAGACCGGCGGTACCGTTTCCGGCATCGGCAATCAGGTGGATGGGAGCTTTATGGGCCTGGTTAAATTGTTTCAGGGACTGGAACTGATTTTCCAGATAGTCCAGGTATGCCGGAATTATTTCGATCTGTTCATAGGTGCCGGTATCCGTATCAAAAGGAAAGGATAGAGCCTCATAGGATTTTTCCCGCAGGTCTTCGATCAGGTCTTCGATGACCGCCCGGCCGTTGAGGGTAATCTTCAGGCCGTTGAATTCCGGCGGGTTATGACTGCCGGTGACCATGATGTTGCCGATAACCTCATCCATGGTTGCCTGGGAGAAGTAGCAGACCGGGGTCAGGCAGAGGCCCAGGTCCTTGATGTTGGCGCCCTGGTTCCTTAATCCACGGATCAGGGCGGCGGCGATGCGGGGTGAATGGAGGCGCATATCCCGACCCACGGTCAGGGTGATATGGTCGCCATATGTTTCCCGGATCATCACCGCTAGGGATTCACCAATGATCTCGACCGCTGAATCATGAAGATCATCATCGGCATGGCCGCGAATGTCGTTTTTACGAAATATAAGGGGGTTAATTCTCATATGATATTTTTATGGGTAAATATTTACTAACTATAAAAGCAACCAACGGTGAGGCAATATTTGAAAAAATAAACGCTTATTTGCATTCTGGTTGACCTGATTGTTTTTTCTCACGGAGGCACAGAGTTACGGTGATCATGTAAAAGAATTTGCTTTTCTCTGTGTCTTTGTGCCTCTGTGAGAGTTATATTATTTTATTTGTTAGCTGAATATTTACTTTTATGAGGTTTTGAAGAAGATGAATAATTGCCGTATTTTCCCATTATCGGCAGTTTCACCGAACACTTTAGGTTCTTGTCCCGGAAGTTTTATTCGGCGGGGAAAATTCTCAGGTGATCACGAAGGTTTTTTCAACGATATGTTGATGAGAAAATGATGAAGAGGGGTGTGCATCAGATGAAAAATACCATGTATATTTGAACTCTAACTGCAAATATACATGGTATCAAGGATTTATAATTATTTTGTTGGCCGAACGCTACTTCACCATTTCCAGGGCGTACTTGCCGGTATTGCTCCGGGTCATGATCACCATTACTCAGCTTTTAGATTTTTTAATATTTTCCTGGCCAGAGGCTCCTTGATTTCCTGGTGAGGAGGAATAGCCTCAATAATTCCAATCTTAGGGTTTATCCATAGAGAATGGGATGAACCTTCTCTTTTTAAATAACATCCAGCGATTCTGAGTCTTCTC
>DQWO01000035.1 GCA_011042595.1 Pseudomonadota bacterium | reverse complement strand
CCCTCTGTATAAATTATGAAGCTTGAAAGAGTCACCCCTGATTAAGCTTCAAACGGGCCTGGTTAACAATCTCATGATACTCCGGTTCGTTGAACCCCAGCCGTTGTAAGGTTTCGTCCAGGGGTATACCCTGGGCGTCGAACCCTTTTTCCGTATAAACCGCATCAGTCAAAATCTCATACTGCCGGCGGCGATGATTCTGCAGGATTTCAAGCAGTTCGGCATCGTCCTGTCCGTTTATTTTGATATCAGTATTCTTCTTGAGATCGTTGAGATAATATTCCCGGCGTGATGCAAACTCATCGACAAAAACCGGAGCCATGGCCCGCAGCGGGATACGGTCGTGCGCCCGGGTGCCATAGCCCTGGCGCAGATTGATAAGTTTGTGCAGGAGATAGCAGCGTTCTGATTCGGCCAGCAGATCATCGAGGGTTTTCTCGGTTCCCATGGTGGAGTTGACCAGTTCCAGGTAGCAGTCAACCGTGGGCAGATTTTTCGCCGGCTCAGTTGTCTGGGCGGCATCGGGATGGCGGACATCGATCCAGGGCAGTTTGCAAAGCCCGGCGATATTAAACCAGGTACGAAAGAGCGGGAACCACTTTAAAGCGGCTGCTTTTTCGGCAAAACTCGGCATCTCGTTCTTGATCTGGTCAAGGGCAATCAGCCACGATTCATCATGCTGTGGACCTTTTAAGGCAAAGCCATACCCGCCTTGCTGGGCCAGGGATTCCTTGGTAATATACATGGAAAATTCCAGGCCCTTGGTTTCCATGCCGAAAAGCTCAAGTTCCCGCATGATCTTTTCTTTGTCATGGCCGTTGCGGGCGGCAGCCCGTTCGCTGACCCAACCCTTCATGTGCCTGATGCCACGACCGACTTCACGAGTGAAGACTCCTTTACCAGTCGCCATCATATGCAGCAGGTCAAAGGCGGTATTCTGGTCATCCCATTTGAGTTCCAACCCATCAGTATCATCTTTGGTCAGGTAGCCTTCCTGATAGGCTTCGATGAGAAACGCGAGAACCACGCCCGTGCTGATCGTGTCCAGGGCGTACTCGTCACAATACCAGGCATATTCCATGATTGCCCCGATGTCGAAGATGCCCAGGTTGGTAATCGCCGCCGCGGTTTCATATTCGGGACCGTCAACCGGTACGGTACGGCCGCCAAAAGGGCCGGTGGTCAGGGTGTGTCCCTCACAGCCCTTGGTGCAGGCGAGGGTACAACCGGCAAAACAGCCGTCCGGGTATTTCTGATCAAAAATCTTCTCTTCAAAAATCTTACCTGAAACCTTTTTCTGACGCTCATCCCGGCCAAATTTATAGTTGTTGACCGGCAGAATGTCATGGTTGTTCATCATATCGAGCAGGCTGGTAGTTCCCTGCTTAGCGAGACGGAGTTGATTGGGATCAAAATCACGGATAACCTGGCGCAGATTTGTGCCGACGCTGCGCACTCGCTGTTTATCAACCGGCTGGTTTCCCTGGCGGTCACTGAGATTGCTTTTGACCACAATACCCCATAATCCCTTGTCCCGCATAATCGTACCCATGCCGCCGCGGCCCGCCTGTTTGGCCCGACAGCGCCGGCGCTTAGGATCGTAGTAGACACTGTTGACACAGCCGAAAAAGGTGTTTTTGCTGCCGATTCCGGCATTGACAAAAGCAATTGAATGAGGTTTGCTCTCGCCGCGCCACGCTTCGACCAGGTTCTCGGCCTCAAACAGGGCACTGTCGGTTTTCGGCGCCTCTTTGAGACTGATTATGCCTTGTTCATCATCGATAAAAATAATCACATCACTCTCTGATTTGCCGGTGACGGTGATGGCGTCGAAGCCGGCATTTTTAACCAGCGGGAAAAAGTAGCCGCCGACGTTAGAATCACAGAAAGTTCCGGTCAGGGGTGAAATTGAACCAATGATGAATTTCCCTGTGCCGGCAAAACTGCTTTCGCCGCAAAACGGCCCGCCGGCAAAGGCCAAAACATTCTCCGGGCTGTCGTAGCGAGTGGCTGCCGTGGTGCCGTCATAAACCAGTTTCAGGCAATAACCCCGGCCGCCGACAAACATCTCCCGGGTTGTCTTGGGGATCTCTTTAACCACCATTGTCCGGTCACTCAGGTTGACTTCCAGCAGGTGATCGGTATAGCCTTTGTCGATCTTTGCTTTTTGATACTTGATTGAAGTTATGATCATCTTTTCATTCCTTTACCAACATTGGGACACGACTGTTGTCCTGACCCAGCCATCCTAAGTAATTCGTTCAACAGCAATTAAAATTCCCGGATTAATCCGTTCCCCTCGTACCAGCCCAACCGTTGATATGTCAAGACATGATGTTGCAAATTCCAATTACCATTTCAATTTCTTGACACGATGAAGGAAAGAAATGTAAGGATGGCCGACTTCACCGGAATTAGTGGCCGGCCAAACGAGACGAACTTGCAGGAGGTGGAGCAGAGTGTGTAGGGCATTAGGAAGATCTGATCGCGGGAACAAGAACAAGGTATTATTCTTTGAGTTTAATGTGGAGTTCTCCTTCACGGACAGTAATAGATTCCACCCCATCGGAGAATGATTTCCAAAACCCCTGATCGGAACCGAATTCTTTGACCAGGTCAACGTTTTTAAGGCCGCCAAGCCAAGCGGCAGGCACGGGAACACCCATGATGCCGACACCCCGGATTTTCACTATCGGCCGCTGATCACGGTACGCCAGTTCCAAACCTGCCCGAACCCGCAACGTTTTACCGCCAAACAACGGGAAATCCGGGTCGACCGGCAGCAGGAGTCTGGCACTAACCAGATCTTCTGACAGATCAATGGCCATTTTCCGAGCCAGATCAGTATTTTTTGCCAGGAGACCATTAAGTTCTCGTTCACTCAAATTAATCTCCCTTGAAACCCCCTTCTCACTGTAGACTTCGGGTTTCAATCTGCCATCAGACAGCCAATCATTCTTTTGCGGCTTTGATTTTGAGGCTTTTGTCGCCGGCAGTGGCTTATAGCCCGGGCGTTCAAATTGTTCCAGCTTGCGTTCCAGCCGTTTTTCCTCCTGCTGACTCAAAACCACTGGTTTAAACGGACGGGGAAAAAACCAGGCCCTGGCCGCAAAAATTGTTCCGGCAACCGCAACAATCATCACCAGGACAGCGATGCTGAAAACCTGCAGGCCTGAAAAACCTTTTCTGCTCTCTTGCTGGGTCATGAAATTTTCTCCGGATAAATTGAATTCAGGGATAAAGTACCCTATAATTAAATTGCCGGCTTGTCAAATGATCACCTTGGTGCCGTTGATCGACATATTCGAGCGTTTTCTTTAAATGATCCACCTAATCTCTACCGACAGGAACCTGAACGATGATAAAAACCATGGGCATTGAGATAATCGGAACGGAATCCCTGGGAGTCCGCGGAATGTGTTGCCTGGTGACTGCCGGGAAACAGCGGATTCTCATTGATCCGGGCATCGCCCTGGGATACCAGCGGCATGGATTGCTTCCCCACCCCTACCAGATAAAAACCGGGATAAAAATCAGACAGGAAATACTGAAAGCAATGGAGGGAGCTACAGACATTGTCTTCAGCCACTTCCATGGTGACCATATTCCCCTGCTCCAGGCAAATCCGTACCAGCTTTCATTCGAGCAGCTGGCTGATCGTTTACAGGGATTGCGTATTTGGGCCAAATCAAAAGAAGGGCTTTCGACCAAAATGCAGGGTCGCGCTTTGGACCTGGAAGAATTATTGGGGTGCAGCATGAAGATCGCCGATGGATGCCAGGATGGTCCTTTGACTTTCTCCGGTCCGGTTCCCCACGGTCTGCCAGGGGAAAGGTTCGGCACGGTAATGATGACCAGGATCGATACGGGAAAGCAAGTATTCGTCCATGCCAGCGATATCCAGCTGCTGGATAACGGAACTATAGACAAGATCCTTCAGTGGCAGCCAGACATCGTCTTTGTTGACGGACCACCTCTCTATATTCAGTCATTATCCGGATTACAGCGAAAAAAAGCCTGGGAAAACGGGCTCCGCCTGGCCCGAAATGTGGAAATTCTGATTGTTGATCATCACCTGCTACGTTCCGAACTAGGCCTCCTTTGGCTGAGCAATATGAGCCGAATTTCAGGTAAAAAGGTTTATTGCGCCGCGGATTTCATGAACAAACCGCGGCTCCTGCTTGAGGCCCAGCGCCGGAAACTCTACCGGGAGATACCGGTAGCTGAAGACTGGCACCGAGATTATGAGGAGGGTAAAAATAGAAAAAGTGATGAATGAAATGATGATGTCCTCTTTTGATCATTACTCCCTACAGTGCTTTTCGGGCTTCTATAAAGACCAACAACGGATGTTTTAAAAATAAATCCCAATAAGCATTACCATAACGTTTCAGCCCTTCAGGAGATACTTCCGGATAATGCAGAAGAAAATTTTTAAAACCAGCCTCAGCCAGCGCCCACTCAAATACCTCTTGAGTAAAATACTGACATTCGAAGCTTAAATATTGTTTTTCCCCCTGGCTATCAGGTGCAACCCAGGTAACTTCCAATG
>DQWO01000331.1 GCA_011042595.1 Pseudomonadota bacterium | reverse complement strand
TCATCGCTGATCTCACTGTGCCTGGTGGTATGGGCGGGAAGGAAATGGCTGTTGAACTGCTTGCCATTGATCCGACTGCCAGGATTATTGTTTCCAGCGGCTATTCCAGCGATCCGGTGATGGCCAATTTTGCCGATTACGGTTTTAAGGCGGTGATTGCCAAGCCGTACAAGATGGAAGCATTGACTGCGACCCTGCAGGAAGTGTTGCGGGGTTAGGCATTTTACAGCATGTGCGGCGCAAACAGTACCAGTGGCTGCATCCCCTGGCGAAAAACCTCAATAGTGTCTCCTGCCGGAACCTGCAGGTGTGGCCAGAGCAGATAAAAAATGTAGATGACCATGGCCAGACCGATAAAAAATTCGAAAAAGAAACTGGCCAGGGCTCCTAGTACCGCGCCGATGCCGGCTTTGAAGCTTTCCCGTTCGTTTTTCAGCGCGAAGCCCATTTCGCAGCAGAAAGCTCCGGAAAATGCTCCGATCAATGATCCTCCCGGCAGGGGGATAAAGATCAGCCCGATAAAAAAACCAACGATGGCTCCGATAATTCCATAACGGCTGGCCCCCATGGTTTTGGCTCCGAAGCTGGTAAGCAGATACTGGCCGCCGACTCCGATGAGGGTGAAGAGGAAAAGTACCACCAGGGCTTTGATGCCGAGGATGGCAAAGCCGCTGATAGCGGCGTAAACTAAAGCACCGATGAAAATAAGACCGGTGCCCGGAAAAGCGGGCAACAGGGTTCCGATCAGGCCGATAAAAACGATAAAAACAAGCAGGGCAAATCCCATTTACTTTTGTCCTCCAGCTTTTTTCGGCTGATAGGTACAGTAGGGTTCCTCGGCCATGTAATTGCCGGTAATTTCATAGGCCCGGGCCCGGCAGCCGCCGCAGACCCGCCTGTACTCACAAATGCCGCATTTTCCTTCCAGGGCATCGAAATCTCTCAGCCGGGTGAATACCTCAGACTTTTCCCATATTTCCTTAAAATTGGTTTTTCTGATATCTCCGGAAAAGGCCTCCAAATAGCCGCACGGCTGAACCTCACCGATATGAGAAACAAAACAGAAACCGACGCCGCCCAGGCAGCCCCGGGTGACCGCGTCAAGGCCATAGGTCTCAAAGGTTACTTTCTTTCCCTCAGCTTTGGAGCGCTGGCGCAGGATGCGGTAATAGTGAGGGGCGCAGGTGGCTTTAAGCTGCAGGGGAACCTTTTCCCGCTGGTCATAGAACCAGTTGAGGGTGCGCTCGTACTCTTCGGGGGGGATTTCCTGTTCTTCCAGTTCCTTGCCCCGGCCGGTGGGAACCAGGAGGAAAATATGGTGGGCGACGGCACCCAGGGAAACCGCCAGATCCAGAATGGCCGGAATTTCATCCAGGTTGATCTTGGTGATGGTGGTGTTGATCTGGTATTCCAGCCCGGCTTTTTTGGCGATTTCCAGGGCTTTGAGTGAGGCATTGAAGGCGCCTGGTACTTTGCGAAAATTATCATGGCTGGTGGCGTTGGCACCGTCAATGCTGACGCTCATCCGTTGAATGCCGCTGTCAATCATCTTTTGGATACTGGTTTCATCCACCAGGGTGCCATTGGTGGCCATCACCATCCTTAAACCAAGTTTGGTGCCATAGGCGGCCAGTTCATAGATGTCCGGGCGCATCAGGGGCTCGCCGCCGGTAAGAATAATCACCGGTTTGCTGAAAGATGCCACCGTGTCAAGGAATTCAAGGGCTTCTTTGGTGTCAAGTTCTCCTTCATACGGCCCTTTTTCCGCCGCCGCCCGGCAGTGAATACAGGATAAATTGCAGCTTCTGGTGGTTTCCCAGGCAATCATTCTCAATTCCGGAACATCTGAATGGCTATGTTTTTTCATGGTTGTTATAGGCTCCTGCAAACAGGTTGTAATAATGGTGAAAGCTACTATTTATCCATGCTCTTATCATTTTCCGCCATTTTTCGCAAACTCATTCGAAAACTTGCGGCAGTTTATGCGGGTTGCTTTTTCCGCTGAATTTGGGTAGCTTGACTGGAAGATAGGTTGTTTTTCTGCCTGCTGCGTGGAAGTAAGGATTTATGATGATAGTGTGGGGGTTGCAGGGTGAGTAGCTGGAGGGCGATGGTGTTGGCTGCGGGTTATGGTACCCGCTTGCGGCCGCTGACTGATGAAATTCCCAAGCCGTTGATTCCGGTGGCCAACCAGCCGCTTTTGTCCCTGGTGCTGCGGCATCTGTTTCGCTGGGAGCCGGAAAGGGTGGTGGTGAATGGCCATCATCGCAGTCAGCAGGTCCATGACTTTCTTTTGTCTTCTTCCCGGGCTGAAAGTATTTCATTTATCCATGAGCAAAATATCCTGGGAACCGGCGGCGGGATCAGGAACGCGGCGTCGCTGCTGGAAGGTGAATTTTTTATGATCGTCAACGGTGATGTTTTGACTGATCTGCCCCTTGATCTGGTGATGGATTTCCATCGACAGCAGGATGTGCTGGCGACCATGGTGTTCCATGATTATCCCCGTTTCAATTCAGTACAGGTAGCCGGACAGCGGATAGTTTCCTTCAATCAAAAATATACCTCTGCAGAAAAAACTCAATTGCTGGCCTATACCGGCATTCAAGTTTGTTCCCCCCGGCTGTTGGATCTCCTTCGTGGCAGTACCGGCTTTCTTTCCATTGTTGATCTGTATGAACAGCTGCTGCGGGAAGAAAGGGTGCAGATTGCCGCCTATATCATCCCTGCCGGTCAGTATTACTGGCGTGACCTGGGCACGGTCAGCGATTATCTCACCATCCATCAGGACCTGCAAAAGCCAGGGCTGGCAGGTTTTCTTTTAGGGCATGAACTGGATTTCCCCCTGGCAGCTCCGGGAGTCGATGTTTCCGGAGCTGAGTTGTCAGGGGCGACGGTGATTGCTTCCCGGTGTGAGCTTGGGTTGGGAAGCAGGGTTGAGAATTCCATTCTCTGGCCAGGCGTTAGCATTGGCAGAGACTGCCATTTGCAAGGTAGTATCGTCGGGAAAAATGTGAAAATTCCGGCGGGAAGCACATTGATAGATCAGGTGTTGGTGAATGAAAAGCGGGAAGTTATAAATTGACCTCAACTTTTTGAGTTATGAAAAAACAGCCGAAAAAAATTATTTAAAGGCTGTTCCGGCATGGTTCTCGCTCATTCTCGCTGCACATCGTGTGCAGCTGTGAGGTGCCCGCCGCGAATCACCATCGTGGTGATTCGTTCGGTGGTCAATGCCGCTATGAGCCAAGCCCGAACAGCTTGACAATGTATCCTGAAAGTCCAACTCAGAAAGTTGAGATTGACTTTTTTCTTAGGTTAGGATAGGACTTTTTACCGTTTTATTGTACCAGTTTCTGTTTTATGTTGTTGTGTCGGTATGTTATCTCCGGCAAGAAAGGGATATAGTTGGTCATGTCAGGAAAAAGTACAACCTACAAAGATGCCGGTGTTGATGTTGAAGCCGGGAATCAATTTGTCAAAAAAATCAGTCCTATTGTCAAAGCAACATACAGACCTGAAGTATTGAATGACCTGGGTGGATTTGGTGCCTTGTTTTCTATTCGTAAAGATAAATATGACAATCCGGTGCTGGTCTCATCAACGGATGGGGTGGGGACAAAGCTTAATGTTGCTTTTCTGCTGGATAAGCATGACACTATTGGCATCGATCTGGTGGCCATGGTGGTCAACGATATTGTGGTTCAGGGGGCAGAGCCGCTTTTCTTTCTGGACTACCTGGCAATGGGGAAGCTTGATCCTGACCAGGCGGCTGATATTGTTGTCGGGATTGCCCGGGGTTGTCAGGAAGCGGGCTGTTCGCTGGTGGGTGGTGAAACGGCGGAAATGCCCGGATTTTATCCTGAAGGAGAATATGAGCTAGCCGGATTTGGCGTTGGAATTGTGGAAAAAGATGCGGTTATTGACGGTTCCAGTGTAACAGTTGGTGACCATATTATCGGCCTGGCTTCCTCCGGACTCCATAGCAACGGTTATTCTCTGGCCAGGAAAGTGCTGCTTGGTGATCAGGCCTATCGAATTGATTCCCAGATTGATGAGTTGGGCTGCACCCTCGGTGAGGAATTGCTCAAACCTACCCGGATTTACGTTAAACCCATCGCCAACCTGATCCGTGATTTTACCATCAAAGGCATCGCTCATATTACCGGCGGCGGTTTGCGGGATAATATCGTCCGGATACTGCCTAATCGCTGTCAGGCGGTTATTGAAAGTGATTCCTGGGAAAGGCCGCCAATTTTTGCCCTGATCAATCGTCTGGGCGGCGTGAGCGAAACGGAAATGCTGGCCACCTTTAATTGCGGTATCGGCATGGTGCTCATTGTGCCGGCTGATGAAGTGGAAGAGCAAATGTCCAGACTGCAGGCCATGGGGGAGGTCTGTTATGTTATTGGTGAAATCACCAAAAGAGAGGAAGATGAAACGGGAATCGCTTTTCGTTAATTTATTTTTAACTCAACTTTCTGAGTTATGAAAAAACAGCCGAAAAAAATTATTTAAAGGCTGTTCCGGCATGGCTCTCGCTCATTCTCGCTGCAC
>DQWO01000246.1 GCA_011042595.1 Pseudomonadota bacterium | reverse complement strand
GTTCATTTCCCGATGAACGCTTTCAGCGATCAGCAGTCAGCTTTCAGTAAAACATTGAAAAAACAACTTATTAAGCTAAAAGCTAAAGGCTGATAGCTAACAGCTCGTCCGGGAACAGTAGTTTCCGGATGGAAACTAAATAACTTAAAACACCAAACGGGTTAAAACTGTAAATAAGAAAAAATCTTAAATTCATTGAGCTAATAGCTAACCGCTAATGGCTAATCGCTAATCGCTTAATTTATTGCTACTTGATCTTTTTCCATCACCTGTCGCATGCTTTCCAGGTCATCATCAGACAACATGTCTCCCTTCTCTATCCGCTGCATAAGCTCAGGCAGATCATGGTTTACGGCCTGGCGGATGCGTCCTTCAGCCGCGGGGATCTCTGCTAATGGCAGTTCATCGAAAAACCCCTCAGTCACCGCCACCAGGGCGGCAATCTGCTCAGCAACCGGCAGCGGAGCAGATTGCGACTGTTTTAAGATTTCCCGCACCCGGCGTCCCCGCTCAATGGCTTTGCCGATTTCATCATCCAGGCGGGTGCCGAAACGGGAAAAGGCCTCCAGTTCCACAAACTGGGAGTAGAAAAGCCGCAGATCACCGGCGACCTTCCGGTAAGCGGCCAGCTGGGTTTTGCCACCGACCCGGGATACCGACTTCCCCACATCCACCGCCGGCATAATACCTTTTTGAAAAAGAATGGGGTCCAGATAGATTTGCCCATCAGTAATAGAAATGATATTGGTGGGGATATACGCAGAGATATTCTGGGCTTCGGTTTCCACAATCGGCAAAGCGGTCATCGAACCGCCGCCAAGTTCCAAACTTAAGTGAGTAAAGCGCTCCAGGAGCCGGGAGTGGATATAAAAAATATCGCCGGGAAATGCCTCCCGACCGGGCGGGCGACGCAATAGCAGGGAAATTTCCCGATAAGTCCGGGCGTGATGGGTCAAATCGTCAAAAACAACCAGCACATCCCGGCCCTGTTCCATAAAATATTCACCGATGCTGGTGGCCGCATAGGGACTGACAAACTGTACGCCGGGGGGAGCGTTTTCCGTCGCGACGACAATGATACAGTAATCCATCGCCTGATGTTCTCGCAGGGTGGCAATCACCCGGGCAACGGCAGTCACCCGCTTGCCAATGGCACAATAGATACAGATAACGTCTTTATCTTTCTGATTGATGATCGTATCCACGGCAATAGCGGTTTTGCCGGTTTGCCGATCCCCCAGAATAAGTTCCCGCTGCCCCCGACCAATGGGAATCAGGGCATCAATAACTTTCAATCCGGTTTGCAGCGGCACCTTGACCGGAGCCCGATCCATGATGGCTGGAGCCGACCGTTCCACCGGTCGCCGTTCAGTCAATAAAATTTTGCCGGCATTATCCAGCGGCCGCCCCTGGGGATCGATAACCCGCCCGAGCAGCGCTTCGCCAACCGGAATATCCAGGACCCGTCCGGTCCGCCGAACTTCGCTTCCGGCCCGCAATCCTTCACTTTCATCCAGCAGGACAACCCCGGTTTCATGGGCATCCAGATTGAATGCCATTCCCAAGCGGTTACCGGGAAAGCTCAAGACTTCATCCGCCTTAACACCTTTCAGCCCGTTAACCTGGACGATACCGGAACCTACAGAGGTGATTGTTCCCACCTTTTCCAACCGCAATTCGGGCTGATAGTCTTCCAGGACTTGCTCCAAAGTCGCGAAAGAGTGCGCCAGGGAAAGTTCCAATACTTTGTTTTCCTCATTCATGCGGAAGATTCCTTGTGGGCTGCCGGTTCCTGCTTTCCCGGCCATGGATTTCCTTCTCGGCCTCCAGACTTTCCCGTACCTGGTCCTCAAGACGTCCCAGGTACTCTTCCAGATTCCAGGCAATCTTCTGCCCGCGACTGACCAACTCGATACCCAGGATCATCTCAGGCATGGTTTCATATTCCACCTTGATTTCACCACCCAGAAGCCGATGCAAAGCAGTTGTGATTTTACCGCGGTCAACCGAAGAAAGTTTCCCGGCGCTGCGAACCACAACCAGCCCCCCTTCTTTCACAATGGAGATAGCCGCTTCCTGGCGTTCACTGCTATCCATGCTCTCCAACCGGCTGAGAAATGAGTCAATAACTTTTTTTTCAATCTTGCTGTCAGCCAGGTCCGCCAGCGCCCGACGGCTGATGGCAAAAACCTGACCAGCAGCCGTCCGGCGGAGCTGTTGCAAAAACGATTCCTGTTCCTTATGCAGTGATTCCCGCCACCGATCCCGTAATATCTCGATCTCTTTCCTGGCGTTTAGAGTTAGTTCCTCCCGGCGGCGATCAGCTTCTGCTTCGACTTTTGCCAGTACCTCATTACGCTTTCGGTCAATTTCCTGGTTTTTCAGGCGATAGAATTCACTTTCCTGCGCCGCTTCCTGCTGCAGGGCTTCCGCCTTCAATAA
Source organism: Pseudomonadota bacterium (assembly GCA_011042595.1). GTDB lineage: Bacteria > Desulfobacterota > Anaeroferrophillalia > Anaeroferrophillales > Anaeroferrophillaceae > DQWO01. The sequence goes on along the minus strand of DQWO01000246.1, from coordinate 2,144 downwards.
GCGGGAATGAATCTTTTCTTCACGTTCATCCATCGCTTTGATGATACGATCATAAAGAAAATGTTTCAGCAGGGCCATCAGAATAATAAAATTGACCATCTGGGCAACAACAGTAAACCAGTCAATCAGCACGATTCAGCCTCCCACCTTACTGAGGAAGTAATTCCAGAAAGGATTGGCAAAAATGAGAATCATAGAGATTACCAGGCAGTAAATGCCTGTTGACTCAATCATCGCCAGTCCGACAAACAGGGTCCGGGTAATGGTATTGGTTTCATCCGGTTGCTGGGCGATGGAACTGAGCGCTTGAGATACCGCCCTGCCTTCCCCCAAGGCCGGGCCGATGGCACCAATAGCAATGGTCAAGCCGGCGGTAAAAATTGAAACCATACCGATAAGACAAAGACTATCCATACGAATTCTCTCCTTTCTGTTTTCTATTTAATTGTTTTCCTTCATGAACACGAAGGGCGGCAGCAATGTAAACCATCGCCAGAATAGCGAAGATATAGGCCTGGATAAGCCCGGTCAAAAGTCCCAGGGCCTGCATAAAGATGGGGAAGATCAACGGAGCCAGGGCCAGAAAAATCGCGGCGATTTTCGCCCCGCTCATAATATTACCGAAAAGGCGCACAGCCAGAGCCAGGGTACGGGACAACTCACCGATAATATTAAACGGTAGCATGAAAATCGTTGGCTGCAGGTAATTACGCAAATATTGTTTGAATCCCTGATCACGAATACCATACCAGGGTACCGCGAGAAAAACACCGATAGCCAAGCCAGCGGTGGTGGACAGCGAAGCGGTGGGGGCAATATAGCCGGGAACCACGGCCAGGAGGTTGGAGACCACAATAAAAATGAAAAGCGTGCCGATGAAAGGCAGAAATTTATCCGGCTGCCGCTGACTTATATCCCGAATCTGCTGTCTGATGCCATCGACAACAATTTCCAGTAGATTCTGCCAACGGGATAAACGCAAATCACCCGACAAATTCCTGGTTGCCAGCCATGAGCCAGCCACCAACAAAAGCATAATCGCCCAGGTAAAGACCAGGGTTGCATTAATTGAAACCGGCCCCCAACGCCAGAAAATCACCTGGTCCGGACTGAGCAGTTTGATATCCATCAGCAGGTTCTCCCGGCAGGAATAAATGGTTTTTGCGGCTGAAACCGGCGAACCAGGATAAAACGCATGACAATAAAACCCAGTAAACTAACGAGCAGTCTTTCCCAACAGCCGGCCATCACCAGATAAAAAGCGCCCATACTGACCGCACTGCGAATAAGGTAGCTGCTCAGAGTCAAGACAGCCGGAAAACGAGCCTTTGGCAGGCGGCGGACGGTCAGCCACAGGGCGAGAAAATAAAAACTGCCAATCAAAAGGCCGGCGGCAAAAGCCATTGGCAAATCAAAGATACCGCTGTGTACGAACACCATGATTACCTCCTTTTTCTTTTCCCGACTTATGGGGGGGAGCTATCTGCTCTCTTGTTTGATCCAGTACCAGGCCTGCAGGCAGCCTAAAATAACGCCAATCAAAAGACCCATCAGGGTCCATGAATACTGGCTTCCCCAGGTTTTATCAATCCAGACACCAAGGGCGACCCCAATAAGGGTGGGGATGGTCACTGACCAGCCAACCAGGCCGAACATCCCGAGACCAAACCAGACATCCTGCCCTTTTTGCCGCCGGCCTTTCAACTTCCGCTGTTCTTTGACGGCAATTTGCCGGCTGAATTCAGCCGTAACCTGCTGTTTTTTTTCCGGCGGGTGGTCATCCATGTTTTCGAATCTCCAAAAAAGAGCGGATAAAATCAGCTTCGATCTTCGAAATGGCCGAACGAACCGTTTTTTCCCGATCATCCAACATGAGAAATTGTTCCTTTACCAGGCGGTTCAAGGTTCCCAGATCCGTTCCCGGCACCGCCCGACGAGTGGATACCAACACCCGGTGACCGCATTTCACCAACACTCCTTCATCCACGGCCAGAAAAGTTTCCCGGTCTTCATGGTTCACAAACGAAAACAGACCGGGAACCAGGGCGGCAACAAAATCAATATGCCTGGGGCGCAGACAAAAGGAGCCATTCTGCGCCTCGGCAGTAATTTTGCTGGTTTTTTCACTGATCAGTATTCTGGTT
>DQWO01000202.1 GCA_011042595.1 Pseudomonadota bacterium | reverse complement strand
ATTTAGTGCCTTACCCCTGAAATGCTGTCACTCTTTTCAGTACCCCCTTGAGGGGTGTAAAAAACAAGAAAAAAATACTCAAATATAAACCACCCGTTCGCGATGCTCACTTGAGAACACAGAGAACACGAAGGGAAATTAACAGGTTATTTCTCTGTGATCTCTGTGGTAAAAAATCATTTTGGGTTGCGGGCATCAAGCCCGCCTTAGAGTTTTAACCCGTTTGGTGTTTTAAGTTATTTAGTTAATGCCTTAATTTTACACAGCTAACGGCTAACAGCTAATAGCTCAGATTAGGAAACACATTGGCTACCATTTATCGTTACTAATGCAAAAATGTGCCCTTGTCAACGCTTTGCCACCAGGCCCGCATCAGGAAATTTTCCTTGTATTTTTCGTGGGTATTGTGATAACTATCACGATAAGTTCAAAATCCGGGCATGGTACATACATTCCTCTAGCATTCAACTCATCATTGCTGATTCGAGGTTTATACGAAAATGAAGCAGAAAGATATCAAGATTCCGGAAGCAACCATAAAGCGTCTTTCTACCTACATCAACTGTCTGGAAAGGCTGGATGACAAGGGATGCCAGGTGGTTTCTTCTGAACTACTGGGGGAATCCTGCCAGGTAAGCCCGGCCCAGATTCGTAAAGATTTATCCTATTTCGGCGAATTCGGCGTCCGGGGGGTTGGCTATGCCACCAAAAGCCTGACAGAAGAAATCAAAGTAATTCTCGGACTGGATTGCATCTGGCCCACCGTGCTGGTGGGCGTCGGCCATCTTGGCCATGCCCTGTTGAATTTCACTTTTTTCCGGGAACATGGCTATCGCATGGTTGCTGCTTTCGACAGCGACCCCGGCAAAATCGGTACGGAGGTGGAGGAAGGGCTCCATATCCAACCCATCGAAAAACTGGTTGAAACCGCCAGTCGGGAGAAAGCCGCCATCGGCATCGTCACCGTACCGGCTTCCAGTGCCCAGTCTACGGCTGACCTGCTGGTTGAGGCTGGAGTACGCGGCATCCTTAATTTTGCCCCTTTCAAGGTCAGGGTGCCGGACAACATCACCTTGCGGAATGTCTCCATTGTCAGCGAGCTGGACAACCTGGCCTACTTGCTTTCCAACAAAAAACCACGCCGCCGGCTGAAGAAAAAAAAATAACATCCCCTATTTTTTCAGTACCTTGCGCAAATAATAACCAGTGGCAGAAGCTTCAATAGCGGCAACTTCTTCCGGGGTACCGGTGGCTATTACCTCTCCTCCTTTATCACCCCCTTCCGGTCCCAGATCTACAATATAATCAGCCACCTTGATCACTTCCAGATTATGCTCAACCACCAGCACCGTATTCCCGCCATCCACCAGGCGCTGGAGCACCTGCAAGAGCTGGCGGACATCGTGAAAATGCAGGCCGGTGGTCGGTTCATCCAGCAGGTAAAAAGTCCTGCCGGTCGCCCGTTTTCCCAGTTCCCGGGACAATTTCACCCGCTGGGCTTCTCCCCCCGACAGGGTAACCGCCGCCTGCCCCAGGGTTATGTAACCCAAACCCACATCCTGCAATGATTGCAGCCGGGTGATGATCCGTGGAATGGCGGCAAAGAATTCAGCCGACTGGTTGACGGTCATTGACAGCACTTCGGCAATATTTCTGCCTTTATAATGAACTTCCAGGGTATCCCGATTAAAGCGGCTACCCCCGCAAGTATCACAGGTAACAAAAACATCCGGCAGAAAATGCATTTCAACCCGCATCATCCCCTCACCCCGGCAGGCTTCACAACGGCCGCCCTTGACATTAAAACTGAAACGACCGGGGCTATAACCACGAACCCTGGCCTCAGGCAGGGCAGCGAACAATTCCCGGATCAGGGTAAAAACCCCGGTATAGGTGGCCGGATTGGAACGGGGCGTCCGACCAATAGGACTCTGATCAATATTGATCACTTTATCAAGGTAATGCAGGCCACTGATTTTACCCACCGGTCCGGCCACCTTGTGTGAACCATGGAGATGGTTATGAAGGGCTGGATACAGACTATCATTCACCAGGCTGCTTTTTCCGGAGCCTGAGACCCCGGTCACACAGATAAACAGGCCCAGGGGAAAATCCACCGAAATAGACTTCAGGTTGTGAATAGTCAGGCCCTGCAGAGACAATACCCGCCCGTTGGCTTCCCGTCGTTTTTTCGGCACCTCGATAAACTGCTGACCGGAAAGATACTGCCCGGTGAGAGAATTACCGGCGGCAATTTCCGCCGGTGATCCCTGGGCCACCACTTTTCCACCCAGACGACCGGCACCGGGACCCATATCGATCACGTGATCAGCCCGCATGATGGTATCCTGATCATGTTCCACCACAATCAGGGTATTTTGCAGATCGCGCAGCCGAAACAGCGAAGCCAGTAATTTTTCATTATCCCGCTGGTGCAGACCGATGCTTGGTTCATCCAGCACATACAAGACCCCGGTCAAACCGGAACCAATCTGGGTTGCCAGGCGGATCCGCTGGGATTCGCCGCCGGAAAGGGTAGCTGATTCCCGCGCCAGGGTCAGGTAGTCAAGCCCCACATCAAGGAGAAAAGAAAGGCGCTGGGCAAGTTCTAACAGCACCCGCCCGGCAATGGCCTGCTGGGTTGGCGGCAGAGACAGGTCCTGAATAAAAGACAATGCCCGGGGTAAAGGCAGGGAAGTCAGCTCATGGATATTCAGGCCGGCTATTTTCACATGCAGACTCTGGGCTTTTAACCTGCTGCCGCCACAATCCGGACATGGTACGGGGGAAAGATAGCGACGCAACTCATCATCACCGCCATCCTGGGCCTTGAGTTTGCGTTTCAGTGCCGGAATCACCCCTTCAAATTTACGCTCCGGCACCCGTCCATGCCGTCCTTCGGCCAGCAGTCCGGGAATCTTTTCCTCGCCGCTGCCATAGAGAACCAGCTGCTGCACTGGCGACGGCAGGCTCGCAAAAGGCTGATAAAGATCAAAACCATAATGGCGGGAAAGGGGCAGGAGTACATGTTCCTGATAAAAAGGCTGGGAACGGTGCCAGGGGGCTATGGCCCCCTCCCGCAGTGAAAGGCCGGGATTGGGAACCACCAGCCGGGGATCAAAAAACAGCTCGCTTCCCAGGCCGGCACACCGGGGACAGGCCCCGTAAGGATTATTGAAAGAAAACAGCCTCGGGGAGATCTCGGCAAAACTGATGCCACAGCGGATACAGGCCAAACGGGTGGAAAAGAAAAGACGCTGTCCATCCACCACCTGTACCGCTACCACCTCATCAGCCTTGGTCAGCGCCAGCTCAATGGAGTCGGTCAAGCGGCGCTGGATAGTATCCTGCACCACCAGGCGATCAACCACCAGGGCGATATCATGGATCCGGTAACGATCAAGCTCCGGCACCTCTTCCAGTGGGTAAATCCGGCCATCCACTTCAACCCGGAGAAAACCTTCACGAATCAAATCGGCAAACAGCTGGCGATATTCCCCCTTCCGCCCCTGGACCAGGGGAGCGAGAATCAACAGCCGGCTCCCTGGCGGCAGGCCGAGCACCGCGTCAACAATCTGGGCCACCGTCTGCGAACTGATCTCTTGCCCGCACTGGTAGCAATATGGGGTTCCCACCCGGGCGTAGAGCAGTCGCAGGTAGTCATAAATCTCGGTCACGGTCCCCACGGTCGAACGGGGATTATGGGAAACCCGCTTCTGTTCGATGGCAATGGCCGGGGATAAACCGGTGATCTCGTCCACATCCGGTTTATCCATCAACTGCAGAAACTGGCGGGCATAGGCCGACAGCGACTCCACGTAACGGCGCTGGCCCTCGGCATAGATGGTATCAAAAGCCAGGGAGGATTTACCGGAACCGCTCAAACCGGTGACCACCACCAACTGATGGCGGGGAATCTCCAGATCAATATTCTGCAGATTATGTTCCCGGGCACCTTTGATCGAAATCCTGTCCATTAAAACCTCAGTAAACTGCCTTGCTATTTGTCGGCAGGATGTTTATAGTATCAAAAATGGGCTGTATCCTACCCTTTTTTAAGCAAAGTGTCAAAATGAATAGTGATCAGGGATTCCCTTGAAAGCGAGGTTAAAGGTGAAAAAAGTATGTATCTGGCTGCTGATGACAGTAGGTATCCTCGGATTCGGTCATCAGCTGTGGGCCAGCACCACAAACCAAAAGCCTGAACTCCTGCGCATCGTCTACATCGGGGGCATTAACGGCTATCTCAATCTTTGCGGTTGACACCGTCACCAGATGGGCGGTCTGCCCCGTCAGAAAACGATCATAAACTCCATGAAGCAGGTTTACGCTGCGAGCCAGTTGCTGCTGATCAACACCGGCAACCTGACCAAACCCTCCATAAAAAGAGACTATGAACTCAATCGACGTCAAACTTCCATCATCACCCGGGTTTACCAACAAATAGGCTGTGATGTCCTGACCCCCGGGTTCCAGGAAATTATTGATGGTAGAATGATTATCGCTGCACTGGTGAAGGCCGCCGGAACCATGCCGCTGGTCTGCAGTAATCTGCAGGATGGCAAAAAGATGGGCATCAAGCCCTATGT
>DQWO01000027.1 GCA_011042595.1 Pseudomonadota bacterium | reverse complement strand
TGAGTTATGAAAAAACAGCCGAAAAAATTATTTAAAGGCTGTTCCGGCATGGCTCTCGCTCATTCTCGCTGCACATCGTGTGCAGCTGTGAGGTGCCCGCCGCGAATCACCGTCGTGGTGATTTGTTCGGCGGTCAATGCCGCTATGAGCCAAGCCCGAACAGCTTGACAATGTATCCTGAAAGTCCAACTCAGAAAGTTGAGATACAACTAAACAGTTATCGCTTAAAATAATGAAAATTACTATCGGTTTTATTTATTCTTTCTCTACTCAGGTTGAAATGGCCAAGGCCGTCATTAATGAATTTGATGATAGGCCGAAGCTTTGTTTTGGCTATGGTATTCTTGACGATGCAATTCCGGTCGCCAGGCAAATGGTTGCCAATGGGGCGGAATCTATCATTGCCATGGGCGGAACAGCTAAGATTCTTGAGGAGCAGATCTCGGTACCGGTCATTCCCATACGCGTTGGTATTCTAGATATTATTAAAGCGGTGGAGATCGCCCGTAATTTTTCTTCCCAGCTGGCTATTACCACTGAAATACCAGTTAAAGGTATTGATTTAATTGAAAGTCTTTATCAGGTTAGTGTTAAACAAATAATTTTCACTGATAAAAATGATTTTCTCTATGGCTTGACTGAAGCAGTTCAGAACGGTTGTCAAGTCGTCATCGGCAAAAGTAAGCTGGCGGTAGAACTGGCAGAACAATATGGAGCTAAGGGTGTTCTGGTTACCTATGACCAGGATATACTGCGTGAAGCCTTAAACGAAGCGTTGCGATTGGCAGTTCTTCGGCGCCGGGAAAAAGAACAGTATATTCTTCTGGAAACCATTTTCGACAATCTTTCCGAAGGTATCATTGTCATTGACAAAAATGCGGTTATTACCCGTTTCAATCTGGCTGCTTCCCAGATTCTCAAGAGTTTACCCCGGGAAATGATTGGTTCGCAAGTGTCTGAATATTTTCCTGAATTAGGAATGACCGCGATTCTGAACGGCAGAAAAACCATTGAAAATGAGTTGATTGTTATTGGTGACCTACAGATTCTGGTTGATAATGCTCCGATCATCCTCGAGGGTAAGATAATTGGAGTTGTCAGTACTTTTCGTCGGGCTTCAGAAATTCAGAAAATGGACAGTGAAATTCGTAAAGCTTTACGGAAGGGTGGCTTCCGAACCCAATATACCATTAACCATCTGGTCAGCAACAGTCAGAAAGTCAAAGACATCATTGAAGCAGCCCGGAAATACGCCCAGGTTGACCTGACGATTTTATTGATTGGCGAAACCGGGACCGGCAAGGAAGTGCTTGCCCAGTCAATTCACAATCTCAGCCCCAGGCGTAAAGGTCCGTATGTGGCCATCAACTGCAGTGTGCTGCCGGAAAATCTTCTGGAAAGCGAACTTTTCGGTTATGAAGGGGGGGCTTTTACCGGGGCGCGCAAAGGAGGAAAGCCGGGACTCTTTGAACTGGCACAGAATGGTACTATCCTGCTGGATGAAATTAACACCATTCCCTTGAATCTGCAGGCGAAACTGTTGCGGGTTTTGCAGGAAAGGGAAGTCATGCGGATTGGCGGTGCTCAGATTATTCCTATCGATGTCAAGATTATTGCGGCTGCCAATCAGAATATTTTCCAGGATCTACGAGAACAGCGGTTTCGCCCGGATCTCTATTACCGCCTCAATCAACTTTGTATTACCTTGCCCCGTCTCCAGGACCGCCAGGAAGATATTTCGGAATTGGCACAGGTAATTTTTAAGGAAATGCAACAAAAGTTCGGCAAAAAATCATTTTTGTTGCCTGAAACATGTCTGGAACGATTTAGGGAACTTTCCTGGCCTGGCAATATCAGGGAGATGCAAAACCTGTTGGGCCGGCTGGCCCTGTTGTGTGAAAGCAGGGATGATGTGTTGAAATTCACCAATAAAATCATTGCCGAAGAAGAACGTTATTACAATGGGTTTGAATATGATCCTGAAAAATCCGTCATTGTTGAGTCGGAAAGCTCGGCTTTTGGTATTTCCGGAGATGCTATGACGTTGAAGGGGATGGAGAAAAATCTTATCCGGGAAACCCTTAAAAATTGTGACCACAATATTAGCACTGCGGCCAGAGTCCTGGGTATCAGCCGTACTACCCTTTATCGCAAAATGAAGGATTTGCAGGTGGCCGGCAAGAGATAAGTATTGTAACGAATACATGTCCTATAATAAGACCGTATGTCCTGTTTATGAACAATAAAAACCTTCCCAAAAACTAAATATCAGATCTCTCTTTCCTCTTGACGAAAATAACTCCTTTTAACCATGATGGTTTTATAGAGCTCCTTCCTTTCCGACTGCGTTAAAGATATGGACGCCTTATTGTGGTGTAACTATTTATCATAATTAAGATTATTTTTATTTTATACAGGTGGAATATCTATTGTCATATTGGTTTCGCAATGTTCTGCCGGACAATTAAAGAAAGTGGTTTGTTCTGATTATGCCGATATGCTGTTCCGCGTTGGGCAGCCGATATGACTATGGCATGACCATTGCACTAAATGTCACTTATCTGTACTTTAACTTACAATTGAAGGAGGGGAAAATGAGAAAAAAAACTTTGTGGCTGCTGATTATGATGTTTCTTGCCATGGTATTGGCTGCCGGCTGCGCCAGTTACAAAACAACGGTCGCGGAAAACAGCAACATTGAAGCTATTAACTTTGATCTATGCCCTTCGGTGAAGATTACCAAAGTCTGTTATTACATGAAGGCGTATAAAGGGGCTCCTCGACTCCATTTTGATGTCACTATTAAGAATGTTTCGGCGGAACCAAAACGTTTCCGTCTGGCAATTTTCCTTCCCGATGGTGCTGCCGGTGGTGGTTTCTATCCCCGCAAAGGCAAGAACCCGGTGATTAAGCCCGGGGCTGAGCTCACCAGGACTTTTCCCATGTACTACCATCAGTTGCCATCCGGTTATACTATTCGGGTGCAGGAACTTTAGATGGCTTCGTAGCAACTCCACCTGCTACTGTGCCATCCATTGTTTTTGCATAATTTTTGATTTTTCTTCATTCGACATAAAATTTTTCAGCATAAAGGAGTTAGACTATGAAAAAGATTATGACTTTCTTGCTCATTGCCTGTTGTTTCTCTCTGTTTATCGGCCAGCCAAAAACTGCGGACGCCCGGATGAAATTCCTTTCATTTGGTACCGGCAGTCCGGCAGGAACTTATTATTTTCTTGGAGCCGGCTTTGCCAGTATGGTCAACAAACGGTTGCCCGGTGTACGGGTTACTGCCGAGTCAACCGCAGCCTCTCTTGAAAACGCGACCTTGATCAGCCGCGGCAAAATGGATATGGGTCTGGCAGCCATGGGGACCCTGGCTAAACTTAAAGCGAGGGGTGTTGATGTTTCGAAAATCAGGCTTATAGCCGTTGGTCATACCAGTGATACTCACTGGATTGTCCGCAAAGATTCAGCGATACAATCAATTAGCGATTTTAAGGGCAAACGCATTGGCGTTGGTCCGGCCGGCAGTGCCACGTTAAGTCTTTTTTCCAAGGAAGCCCTGGTTAAAGGGTGGGGACTTACTTTCGATGATTTCAGTCCCAAATATATTTCATTTTCCGAGATTATTACCGGTATTCGTGACAACACCATTGATGCTGGCAATATTTCCGCCGGCACCCCGGTGGCCGCAATTATGGAACTTGCTAATGATATTCCTATCCGCCTGATCAGTATTTCCCCGGAAGGTTACAATCGGCTCCATAAAGGCAATCCGATTTTTCAACCAAAAACCATCAAGGCCGGTGCGTATAAAGGTATCACTGAGGATGTCAATACTTACTGTCTGCCGCAGATGTGGCTTTGCAGCACTTCAATGCCGGAAGAGTTGGTCTATAAAATTGTCAAAATAATTTACGACAATGATGAGGATCGAAATGCCATCCATCCGATGGCCAAAATGTATACGGTAAAGAATGCTTTCCGTGGTTATAAAGCTGTGCCTACCAGCTTCCATCCTGGAGCGATCAAATATTACCAGGAAAAAGGGGTTTGGGACAAAAGGGATAATCTGTAATGAGTAACAGCAAACAGGCGGCATCTGCGACCTCCGACCATCAAAAAGAGTGGCCGTTCATTATGGTTATAACCCGCTGTCTGGCCATCGGTCTGAGTATTTTCCAGTTATATACCGGAATTTTCCAGTTGTCGGCCATGAACCAGCGGGTACCGCATGTTTGCATCGGTGTGGTTTTAATTTTTTTAATCTACCCCTTTCATAAGTCCGGTCGGCGCCACCAGCCTGATGTGCCATCTTTACTGATGGCGGCATCGGTGGTGCTGATCGGTGCTTATGTTCTTTTAAACTGGTTTCGCAAAGTAGGGGTAGCGGGTGAAGCGCTGCCCCTGCATGAACTTGTCATGGGTGCTTTGCTGATTGTCCTGTTGATTGAAGCCGCTCGCCGGGCGGTTGGCTGGGCTTTTCCCCTGGTAGCCATTGGGATCCTGATATACGCCCATTTTGGTGAATTCCTCCCGGATATTATTGCCCACAAAAATTATGCCTGGGAACGTGTTATTGGCAGCATGTTTATTAC
>DQWO01000001.1 GCA_011042595.1 Pseudomonadota bacterium | reverse complement strand
TATGACCTGACCAATATAATTTTAGCACAATGTTCTACTCTTTATTGACAACAAAAAAAGATCGATCTATAACGGTCGATCTCAGGAAGCCCAACGCTGATCTGCAATTACCGAACTATTGCTGCGAATCAGCGTTGAGCCACCAGATTTTATCTTATTCCTTTATCTTTTGGGTTTTGGCGGATCTTGAACATCCTCGTCAATATTGATCAATTTTTTGGCATGATCGGCAAACTCTTCCCACGGGGTGAGCAGCCTGACAAGCAATTTTGCCCCATCGGGTGAGCCACCACCGTGCATACACCCGGGAACCCCGGCTCCCAGAGTGAGCCATTCAATCAGGCGGGCAGCCTTGAAACGGGTTTCCGCCGAGCTGTTACCGGCCTTGAAAATTTTCTGGATTGCTTCGCCATAGTTATCGTCGGTAAAATCCTTGTAGGATGGCATGCAGCCGGTTTCAGCAATCCCGCCACCGATGTCCTGGGTGATCCGCTTGGTTTCATAAGGTAGTGTGGCAACCATCACTTTATTAGTGTGAGCTGAAAGTGGATCGGCAAAAAAGGCACCGGATGAATGCTTAAAACCGGTGGCACATGATCCGGCTCCGAGCCCATAGGTAACTTGGTTGTTAATGGACATATCAATCAGTTTCGGCATGAATGTTTTTGAAGAGAGGCCATTTGCCCGGGCCAGTAAAATTGCTGCCCCGATCATGGCATCGCCCTGTCCGGCAACACAGGCACCAATACAGGAGCGATAATTGCCGGTGAAAAAACCGATAACTTTAGCGCAATATTTAAATTCCTTACACATGAAGACCCGTTCGTTAGGAACAAAAACATCATCAAACAAAAGGAATCCCTGGGTAATGCCGGTATCGGGCACTTCAAATTCCGCCTCTTTTTCGTATTCACGCCGGTCACTGGGATGGGTTGCTTCGATGATGGTCAATCCTTCAATATCCCGGGGGACGGCACAGGCAACCGCAAAATCCTGATCATCATCGCGATAAACCCCGCCAGGAAGAAGGAAAATTTCATTTGAAGCCGCTGTCCCACAGATCATTACCTTGGCCCCACGGATAACTATGCCGTCTTCCCGGACTTCCGTTACCCTGATGTTGGTATCGAGATTTTCCTGCTGCGACGGTTTTTTGCTGCGGTCACCCTTGGAATCGGTCAGGGCTCCGGCTACTGCCAGTCCCTCACGTTCAACCATCTTAATCCAGTTTTCCAACCGTTCATGGTAATTGGTGCCACATTCCTTGTCGATATCCGCGGTTATCGCCCACATGACATTCATGCCGTTCCAGCCACAGCAGACGGCCCCGGTGCAGCTGCCGGTGCGACGGTAGTTCAACCGCTTCATGTTCATGTTGGCAATCAAATCTTCTGAACTGGTCATCATTGAATTCCAGCGCAGGATCTTTTCACCGGTGAATGTCGAGGTCGTGGTGTAAATGTCTGCCAATTCGGGATCATTGGCACCATCATAGACCCTGGCATGACTTTCTACTGTCCTTTTAGTCGCCGGATGGGTCGTTACATCCTCAATCAGTTCGCCGAACTTATAGATATTCGGCCGCAGCTTTTTAAGTGATGCCAGATAATCATTTCGGTTTTTGATAGCCATCTTCCATCTCCTTATCCTATCTAAAGTTATCGAAAGAAAAGTAAAACTATGCCACTTCGGTCTTGTATTCCTTAATTTTTTTGATCAGTACCGGTAAAAATTCCTGGAGATCATCAACTATTCCGACATCAACCTGTTCAAAAATCGGGGCTTTCGGCTCACTGTTAACCGCTACCATCAATTTTGCCCCGGCTATTCCCACCATGTGCTGCAACTCACCGGATACACCAACCCCGATATAGAGTTCAGGAGCGATCATTTTACCGCTTTGACCGATCATCCTATCCAATTCGACCCAGCCCTCGTCCACCGGCGGCCGGGTGGATCCCAAAGCCGCGCCCAGCTCATCAGCCAGACCAGCAATCTTCGCCCAGCCTTCCGGTCCCTGGGCGCCGGCTCCACCGGCAACGACTGTCGCAGCTGATTCAAGTGGTACCCCCCTCTCTTCTTCGTGGACTACTTTTATCAACTGAATTCGCTGTTGCTTCAGATCGGAAATTTCGAGCAAAACCAGCTCGCCTTCCCGGTGTTCAGTCGTATCAGGTTTTGGGAAAACCCCCTTGGCCACGGTGGCCATCTGTGGTCGTTTTTCTGGACAAACGATTGATATCAAACCACCGTACGCCGGAATAATCTGTTCCAGCTGTTTTTCCTCATCCAGGGTCAAATCAATGCAATGGGCGGTCAATCCCGTCTCAAGCCGGGCGGCCACCAGGGGCGCCAGCTCCTTGCCGCAGGCGGTTGAACCCAGGAGAAATATCTCCGGATGATGTTCTTTCGCCAGCTTGACAATGATCTCCGTATACATCTCGGGCTGGTAATATTTCAGCCCGGGATCTTCACCCAAGTACACCCGGTCAGCCCCGGCGGCAAACAAAACCTGAACCTGGTCGCGAACCGCGTCGCCCAGGAAAACAACCTCCAGGGACGTTCCCAACTCATCCGCCAGCTTTTTCGCCTGGCCGATCAGTTCGAAGGAAACAGGCAGTATGCTGCCTTCATTCTGTTCGGCAAAAACCCAAACGGGTCCAGTAGAACCACTCACTTTACTACCTCCCTACAGCATGCCGGCAGCAGCCAGTTTCTGCACCAGTTTTTCGGCTTTTTCTTCCCTGGTGCCCTCCAGGATTTCAACTTTCCTCTTACTCTCGGACACTCTCAAATCAGAAATGATGGTCGGAGATCCTGCCAAGCCCAACTGCGACTCCGGCACCCCCAAAGCTTTGACATCCCAGGTGGCAATTTCCTTTTTCCTGGCCTTGATGATGCCGGAAAAGCTGATATTCCTGGGCGTGTTCAATTCTCTGGTAACTGCCAGGACTGCCGGCAGTTCCACCTTCAGCAGGCGATGTCCATTATCAATGTGGGCCTCAATCTGCCACCATTTTCCATCGCTTTCATCTATCTTTTTCACCCCGGTCACCACCGGCAGCCCCAGGAAAACTCCCAGCTCGGGAGCCACCCACTCGGTGCTGCCGTCACTGCTGGCCATGCCGCATAAAACCAGGTCCGGAGAGCCAATTTTCTCAATGCCCCGGGCCAGCGTATATGCGGTGGCGTAGGCATCGGCGCCGCCAAAAGCCCGGTCAGAAAGCAGAATGCCCTGATCGGCTCCCATGGCCAGGCATTCCTTCAGAACTGCGGCTGCGGGTGGCGGTCCCATGCTGACGGCCGTTATTTCACCACCCACCTCAGATTTTAATTCCAAAGCAGCTTCCATGGCATGCTTATCAAGTTGGTTCAATACCAGAGGCACATTGGCCCTAGTCAGAGTTTTTGTATGAGGGTCTATTTTTATCTCAGATGCCCTTTTTGGATCAGGCACTGCTTTGACACACACGATGGTCTTGAACACAGTGCTACCTTTCTTTCACAATAATCCCTGCTGACGTTTTACTATCCATCAATCCGGACAACGGTCTGGTCAATGGATTACGCTATTATCAACACGTATTCGCTGATTATCTTAGCAAAGCTGAATGCGGACGGTGTAGTTTTCCCGACAAACAACTTTTACATCGCCGAACGGGCGATGATGACCTTCATGATGTCGGAAGTGCCGGCAGACGGCCCCAGCACGAAGGAATCACGCAGGTAGCGGGTAATGGCAAACTCGTTCATGCAGCCGTAGCCGCCGTGGATGTCCGCCGCCATCTTGGCCGCTTTCTGGGCGGATTCGGCGGTGTAGTATTTAGCCATGGCAAATTCCAGGTCGCAGCGAACGCCCTGATCCTGGAGAGCGGCGGCGCGGTAGCCAAGCAGGCGGCCGGCTTCCAGGTCCAGCTTCATTTCCGCGATTTTGTTCTGGATCGCCTGGAGTTTGATGATCGGCTTCCCGTACAGGATGCGTTCGCTGGCAAATTTCACCGCTTCCTCCAAACAGGCGGTCAAGACGCCCAGTGAACATCCAACCATGCCACCCCTACCAACATCGCCAATGGCACTCATAGCTACCTTTAAACCTTTTCCTTCAATTCCCAGAAGGTTTTCTTTGGGCACCCGGCAGTTTTCAAAAATCAACTCGCCGGTGTTGCAGCCACGCATGCCGACTTTATGTTCTTCATGGGCAGGCTTGAAGCCGGCCATGCCCTTTTCAACAATAAAGGTTGAAAAAGCCTTCGGATTCTCGTCATCCTTGGCCAGCACCGTAATGGTGTCGGCAATATGAGAGTTGGTGATGAAACATTTCCGGCCGTTGATGATGTAATCATCGCCGTCTTTTTTGTAGACAGTTCGGCCGCCGGTGGGATCGGAGCCGCCGGTGGGCTCGGTGACGCCGACGGTAGCCAGCCGTTCACCCGTGGCCAGCCCGGGCAGGTATTTTTTCTTCTGTTCCTCGTTTCCAAAAAGAATTATCGGAAAGGTGCCCAGGGCTGTTCCCGCAAAGGCCAGGGCTATCCCCGCGCACCCCCTGCTCAGCTCCTCCACCGCCAGGGTTAAAGCCATCACACCGCCGCCGAGCCCTTCGTAT
>DQWO01000276.1 GCA_011042595.1 Pseudomonadota bacterium | reverse complement strand
CCCCAATACCAGCGGATACCTTGCGGACGGTAAAAGTTTCCCGGTTTGATTCGCCCTGACGCCGGAGAACAAAACCCTGAAAGATCTGGATGCGCTCTTTTTCTCCCTCGCGGATTTTAACATTCACCTTAACCGTGTCACCGGCCTTGAAAGGCGGCACATCCATCCTTAAAAAATCCTGTTCAAGCTGCTGTATCTGGTTCATTTTACTAACCTCTCCTTTTCTGATAAATTGTCTGCACCTCTGACAAACAGGAATTATGTACTAACGCGGGCGTTGCCCGCAAGTAAGTGCTCTTATCAGAACATTTTCTTGTTAAAAAACAAGAAAATAACCTGTAAGGCACTAAAAAAAGCTTCCATCACTACTTTTCAAAAATCCATCTCAACGACCCAGCAATCGGTCAACTGTTATCGCCACCGCCGCCCGGACCGGCAAGTGGTTATAAATCCCTCCGGCCTGAATAGGCTCCAGCTGGTAATCAGCCTGCTGCCGCAACTTCCTGCTGATTCCGTGAGCGGTGCCAAACAGCAATAGATAGCGGCCTTGCCGCTGTTCAAGAAGCCGGCGCAACGACTCAAAACTCAGCTCAGAGCCCGTTTTTCTGGCACTGGTGAAAATGGTAAAAACCGGACCGGAAGTATCGCTGCATAATGCCTGTATTATCTCTTCCAGGCTGGCTGCCAACCTGATTTTAGACAATGCCAGTTTCCGGTCAGGATTGTGGCGGGATCCAGCACCACAGGTCCAGTGCGCAACAATATCCCTGACCAGTTGCTGCTGCTCAGGGATTGGAGTCACCACCCACACGTCCCCGGTTTCATAGGTTATGGCAATCCGGGCCAGATCATGAAGATCCAGATTGGTTACCGCGGCGGATATCTCGTTACCATCCTTATCTTCAACCGGATAATGTAACAATACCGGATAAAGGGACGACCCGGTCACAACTGTTCCTTCTTTCTGTCAGCCTTCCAAGCGGATAAAAGTCTTTCTTCGGCCGGGGAAAGCACGATATTTTCCAGCAGATCCGGTCGGCGGCAAAAGGTCCGCCACAATGCCTGCCGTCGCCGCCACTCTCTGATCTGCTGGTGATGCCCTGAACGTAGGACATCGGGAACCGCCATACCCTCAAACTCCGCCGGCCTGGTATAGTGGGGATATTCCAGTAATGGAGAAAAGCTCTCCTCGGCCAGCGATTCGGCAGAACCAAGAACTCCGGGCAGCAGTCGCACCACCGCGTCGATAATCACCATGGCCGGCAATTCACCGCCAGTCAGGACGTAATCGCCAATGCTGATTTCACGATCAACATGCGAGCGGATGCGTTCATCAACCCCCTCATAATGACCGCAAAAAAAGATTAATCGATTTTCATCGGCAAGCTCGGCAGCCATCTCCTGAGAAAAAATGTCTCCCTGGGGGGAAGTCAGAATAACACAACCCCGACGATCTCCATCCCTGAGGGATTGAATCGCTCGAATAGCCGGCTCAGGCCGCATAACCATCCCCGCACCACCGCCATATGGGTAATCATCCACCACCCGATGACGATCATGACAGAAATCCCTGAGGTTGTGAAGCTGTAAAGAAACCAGTTGCCGCTCCATGGCCCGCCGGATTATGCTTTCGCCAAAAGGGGAAACAAACATGTCAGGAAAAATAGTTACCACATCAATATGTAACATACCTGGCTTAAGCCTCTTCGCGCAAAGTCCGGGAATCAACAACCATACTTCCCGCCGATATATCTATGTTGACAATGAACGGTGAAACAGCCGGGATGAGCAGCTCTTCATCGGCCTCTCCCCGGATACAATACACATCATGAAATCCGGTCGGCAGAATTTCAACCAATTCTCCCAGATAAACCCCGGATATATCCCTGACCGTCAACCCCAACAGCTGGAAATGATAATATTCATCATTATCCAGTGGGGGTAAATCATTTGCGCGAATCACCACTTCAGCTTTTATCAGCGGAGCCACCGCATCCAGATCAGCATATCCTTTCACCCTGAAAAGATATCCCCCTGATACCGGTCGACAACCAGATAAAACGACTGGCATCAGACGCCCGTCGGCAAACCGCAGGTGAATGCCGGACAGGGTGAGATTCTCAGGGGTTTCACCCGGCAAAACAATCTTTATCTCACCACGAAGTCCATGAGCCTTGACAATTTTTCCCAGCACCTGCCAGGAACACTCTTTATTCAACAATCTCTAAAATACTTTTCTTGCCCAGCTTAGCCGATGATGCCCCCAGGATTGTACGCATCGCCCGAGCTGTTTTTCCCTGCCGGCCAATCACCTTGCCCAGATCAGTTTTGGCCACCGACAGTTCCAGGATGGTAGCACTTTCCCCTTCAACCTCAGTCACGTTAACCTCTTCAGGGTTGTCCACCAGGGCCTTAGCGAGATATTCGACCAAATCTTTCAGCATGGCTTCTCCTCCACTTGCATCTAAACACTGTCTCAGCTTAGCCGAGCTATATTCGACCATAAAATATTCCAGGGAATAACCAACAAAGCAGTAACTCTACCGGCCGGGCTGCCGGCAGGCAGGCAAAAACGGCTACTCCTGGTTTATTCCTGAGGAGCAGATCTTTTAATCAAATTAGCCACTACAGCAGTAGGCAGTGCCCCTTTGCTCAACCAGTAGTCCACCTTATCCATTTTCATGGTGATTTCACTTGGTTTTTTACGAGGATCATAGGTCCCTACCACTTCGATAAAACGCCCATCGCGAGGAGCCTCTGAATCAGCTACCACGATACGGTAAAAAGGTTTTTTCTTTGCGCCTCTACGGGTTAATCTGATTCTTACTGCCATTAGCTTTCTTCTCCTTTGGGTTACTGATTGTGTTTACTGTAAGAGTCTTTTAAGCCCTTTCGGACCCATTTTATTAAATTTCTTCATCATTTTTTTCATTTCAAGATAATTTTTCAACAGCCGGTTCACATCCTGGACCGTAGTACCGCTGCCTCTGGCAATCCGTTTGCGACGACCTCCATTAATCAACCGGTAATTCTGACGCTCCTTGGCAGTCATGGAATTGATAATTGCCTCAACCTTTACCAACTCATGATCAGCCTGACCATCAGCAGCCAGCTCTTTTATTTTCCCCAAACCGGGAATCATTTTCATCAGGCCGCCCATGGAACCCATCTTTTTCAACTGCCGCAGCTGCCCACGGAAATCCTCAAAGTTGAATTCATTTTTCCGCAGCTTCCTCGCCAGTTCAGCCGCATTCTTCTCATCAACAACTTCCTGGGCTCGCTCAATCAGGGTCAGAACATCACCCATACCCAGAATTCTGGAAGCCATGCGATCCGGATAAAAGACATCCAGAGCATTAAGCTTCTCGCCCTCACCAACAAACTTGATGGGTTTACCGGTCACTGCTTTAATAGAAAGAGCAGCGCCACCCCGGGCATCACCATCAAGTTTGGTCAGCACCACACCAGAGATATCAAGCAAATCATGAAATGATTTAGCAATGGTTACCGCTTCCTGACCAGTCATGGAATCTGCAACCAGAAGAATTTCCCGAGGATGTACCGCGGACTTTATCCGCTCAAGCTCGGCCATCAGTTTATCATCAATATGGAGGCGACCGGCGGTATCAATAATCAGAACGTCAAAACCATGCTCTTTGGCATAAGTAAAAGCTGCTTTACTGATTGCCACCGGGTCCTGCCCGGTCTGTGCCGGAAAAACAGGAATATCAATCTGTTTTCCCAGACTCTGCAACTGATCAATGGCTGCCGGTCGGTAGACATCGACCGGAACCAGCAAAACATTTTATTTCTCTTTCTTTTTCAGCTGAAGAGCCAGCTTGCCGCTGGAGGTGGTTTTACCTGAACCCTGAAGACCAACCATCAGGATGGCCACCGGCGGTGTGGTGGCCAAATCCAGCGGGGAAAGAGATCCCCCCATCAGGGCCACCAGTTCCTCATGGACAATTTTCACAAATTGCTGGGCCGGTGTCAGGCTCTGCAGGACTTCCTGACCCATGGCCCGTTCCCGCACTGCCTTGATAAACTGCTTGACCACCACGAAATTAACATCGGCCTCAAGGAGGACCATCCGGACATCCCGCAAGGCATCCTTGACGTTATCTTCGGTCAGTCGTCCATGACCACGCAGTTTTTTGAAACTTACATCCAGCTTTTCTGATAATGACTCAAACATATTAAGAGAAAAACATTCTCCCACAAACAGGATAAAACAGGCGCCAGCAGGCGAGGCTTTCCTTCCATTCCCCGAAGGAGACAACCGTAAAGCGTGGGATAATACCGCAAGGCAGGTGAAAAGTCAAGAATTCAAAATGAGCGGAAAACAACCTTTGTTGGCAATTATCCCTTCCGCCCATCCATCAGAAAACAGAGGTCAAGCGTCATTACCTGATCAGCCTTTTTTCAGGGAGGCATATTGTAAGGCGATTTTTTTGCGGCCCCGGTCACGGAAAATTATTACCAGTTTGGCATTATCACCGCTTCCTTCGGTTGCGGCCACCACTCCGGGACCAAAAACCGGGTGTTCTATTTTAGAACCAACAGCAAATTCACCCGATGACTGTGACCCAGACGCCGGTTGCCTGTTTTTTTTCACCGCAGTAGCTGAT
>DQWO01000259.1 GCA_011042595.1 Pseudomonadota bacterium | reverse complement strand
ATTCTGCGCTATGAACCCGATAATGTTGAGATCAGGGACATTCTGGCCACCCTCTACAGCTATAAGGGCCTAACGGCAGAGGCTTCCGCCCTCGGGGAATTATCCTTGGGGCATGAGCAGGAAACTAAAGAAGAAATCAATCTGCTGCCACAAATATCCCGGGATGATTTGGAGCAACTGCGCAAAGTATTTCCGTCTTCCCAGGTAAAATCCGGCGATGATATCATTCGTCAGGGTGATGCTGGCGATGTTTTCTATGTCCTTATTGAGGGGCAGGTAGGAGTGGTCCTGCGTGAAAAGGATCATCAGGAAAATGAAGTGGTGCAATTGGGGCCGGGTAATTTCTTCGGAGAGATGAGTATCCTGGGGGAGGGGATCAGGATGGCTACCGTACGGGCTTTGACGAATTGTCATCTGCTGTCTATTCCGCAGGAAGAATTTGAAATGATCGAGCGGCAGTTTCCACAGTTGCAGCAGTTGATTATTGACGGCTACCATAAAAGGATGATTGATGTGGTTTTGTCATCCCTGATGTTCTTCCAGCGATTCCCGGATAACCGTCGTTCAGAAATTATTTCCCGGCTGGAAATAATGCCGGTTACCAAAGGAGATTGTCTGATTAAAGAAGGCCAGCAAAATCAGACCTTGTATATTATTCTTTCCGGAGAAATGCAGGTGCAACTGAGTTCCGGTGAGCAATATATTAAGCTGGCAAAGTTGGGTAAAGGGAATTTTTTTGGTGAGATATCAATGATTACCGGCCGGCCGGCTATTGCGACAGTTCTTGCCTGCACTGATGGTTTGCTGGCTTCCATGGACCGGAAACTTCTTGACGAGATTGCTACCCAGTTTCCCCATTTCCTGCGCAAAGTCATGGATCGACTTAAAGAACGAAATCAGCAGACCATGAGTCAAATGATAGAACACTATCAAACTGATTAATGGGTGGGTTATGGCACAGGAATTAATCAGGGTCGAACAGTTGGCCAAGGAATTTTATCTTGATGGCGATACTATCCGGGTTCTGGAAGGGATAAATCTATCAGTTAATGTTGGTGAGCGGTTAGCTATCTGCGGGGAATCAGGCGCTGGGAAGAGTACCCTGCTCCAGATTATGGGGGCCCTTGACCAACCAACTTCAGGTAATCTTTTATTTTCTGGTGATAATGTATTCAGCTGGTCCCAGGAGAAGCTGGCCGGCTGGCGGAATGCCAGGGTGGGCTTTGTCTTTCAATTTCACCACCTGCTGCCGGAGTTTACCGCCCTGGAAAATGTCATGATCCCATCCCTGATACGAGGCGACAGCCGTAAAACTGCTGATATTTCAGCCCGTAATATTTTGACCCGGGTGGGTTTGTCGTCACGCTTACAGCATAAACCGGGTGAGCTGTCCGGGGGTGAACAACAGCGTGTGGCACTGGCCAGGGCTCTGGTTCTTAATCCCCCACTGGTGTTGGCTGATGAACCGACGGGAAACCTTGATCGTAAAAACAGTCTGGAAGTGGAGGACTTGTTGTTTGAACTGAATAAGGAATTTGGCCTGGCCCTGGTTGTGGTAACCCATAGCCAGCGCCTTGCTGACCGCATGAGTAGAATAATTTATCTTGAAGACGGGTCAATGAGAGAGGGTATTGCTTAGTGACTCGTCAGTCTTTATCCGCTATTCTTTTCCCTATCCTTTTTATCCTCGCTTTCACCCTGTCTCCGGGATTAGCCAGGTCCCAGAATTTTGATTATAATGGTTATTCCGTTGCCCGAGTGGTGGTTTTGGGAAATCAGAAGGTAGCCAAAAAGGCTATCCTCGATAAAATGAAAATCAAACCGGGATCTATATTTTCAGATGTCCAACTTGACGATGACCTGAAAGCTATTTATTCACTGGGGTTTTTTGAGAATATCCTCATGAACCTGACCGCCTCAGGGAGAAAAGTTGAGGTGGCGGTGGTGGTGGTGGAAAAACCTTCTGTTGCCTCGATCGTCATCAAGGGGAACCGGAAGATAAAAAGAAAAGACCTGCTCAAAGAGATTACCGTCAGGACATTTGCCATCCTGAGTGCCGAAAAAATTTCCGAAAGCGAAGAGAAAATCCGCACTTTTTACCATGACAAGGGTTTTTTTTCCGTTACGGTCAAGACTAAAGTTAAACCGGCAGCAAAAAACCGGGTTAAGGTTATTTTTTCCATCCGGGAAGGCCGGAAAAGTTATGTGAAGAAAATCCGCTTTCATGGAAATGAGGTTTTCAGTGATTGGCGTCTGCGACGACAACTTGAGACCAAAACTTATTCATTTTTCCTGACCTGGGCTACTGACGCCGGCATCCTGAAACAGGAAATGCTCGGGCACGATGTCAGTCTGTTAAAATCATATTATCTCAGTAAAGGCTATGTCCAGGCTCGAATTGGAAAACCGAAAATATCCTTGAGTGACAACAAAAAATGGATATATCTGGACTTTGATGTCCATGAAGGGGATGTTTTCAGCCTGGGCGATATAGATATCAGTGATAAAGAACTCGATCCAGAGGCAAAGAAACGAATTATTGGCAGACTTAAGGGCAAGAGCGGCGAGGTGTTCAGTAATAAAAACCTCCATGATGATATCGAAAAGCTGGATACTTATTATGCTGATCAGGGATATGCTTTTGTTGATATCAACCCTCTATCCAGTGTTGATCCCGAAAAGCGTCAAGTTAACATCAAATACAGTATTGACCGGGGGAAACAGTTTCATTTCGGTCGTATTGAGATTAATGGCAATACCAAGACCAGAGATAAAGTTATTCGCCGGGAACTGCGCTTTGGTGAAGGTGACCTCTACAGTGCTTCCCGGCTGAAAAGAAGTCGTGAACGGTTAACGAATACCGAATTTTTTTCTGAAGCCGATATAAAAACAAAACCAGGTGATGATGAGACCATGAATGTTGATGTCTCCGTTATTGAGGGGCAGACAGGATCATTCAGTGTCGGCCTGGGTTACAGCACGGTTGATTCTATTATCGGCATGGCCAGTATTTCCAAGAAAAACTTTCTTGGCAAAGGCTGGGATATGGCTTTTCATGTGGAACTTTCCGGTAGCAGGAGTTTGTATAATATCAGTCTGACCGACCCCTATTTTCTCGATATTCCCCTGTCTGCCGGTTTTTCCATTTATAATGAAGAAGTTGAATATGATGCCTATGACACTAAACAAAAGGGATTCCGGGTTACCTTCGGCAAACCCATTAATGAATATACCAGTTGGTCCATGGGTTATCGTTTAGAAGCCGTTACAATTGATAATGTAGATTACTATGCTGCCGATTACATCAGGGATGAAGAGGGGGAAACAACCACCAGTCAGATCTATTTCAGTCTTATTCGCGACAAGCGTGACAACTATCTCTTTCCTCGGCACGGTTACCGACTGAAAGGAACTGCGGTCCTGGCCGGTGGCCCACTGGGATTTGATAATGAATATTATAAGCTGATTCTTGAGGCACATAAATTTTTCCCCTTTAAATGGGACAGTGCTTTTCATCTGAAAGGAGTGTTCGGGTATGCTGACGGGTTTGGCGGCCAGGATTTGCCCCTGTATGAGCGTTTTTACGTGGGTGGGATGAATTCAGTCAGGGGTTTTGAATATGGTGAGGCCGGTCCGGAAGATGAATACGGCAATGTGGTCGGTGGAACCAGCGAATTGTATTTCAACACCGAATGGATTTTTCCGCTGGTCAAAAGTATGGGGCTGCGGGGGGTGGTATTTTTCGATGCCGGCAAGGCGTTTGATGATGATGAGTCAATTGATTTTGATCTCCGCCAAAGTATTGGAATTGGTATCCGCTGGAAATCACCCATGGGACCGCTGCGGATCGAATGGGGCTACAACTTAAGTCCTGAAGATGATGAAAAGAGTAAGGTCTGGGACTTTTCCGTTGGGGCATTTTATTGATAAATTGAAGCAAAGTCGTTTTCTATGAAAAATCTTTTATTCTGAAAGGAGTCTCTCAATGAAACATAACAAAATCTTTGGAACATTAATAGTGGCGGTGTTTATCATGCTCGCTTGTCCTTTACTTAGTTCTGCCCAAAATACGCCGGGTTTGAAACTTGCCTATATTGATTTGCAGAAAGTCATGGGTTTATCCGAAGCCGGGAAACAATCCCGTGAAATCCTGGAGAAAAAGCGTGCTGATCTTGGCAAAAAAATCAAAGAACTGGAAATGCAGCTTAATCAGAAAAAGACAGATCTTGAACGCCAGGGGATGATGCTCAGTGCCGCAGCCAAGGCCGAAAAAGAAGCGGAATATCAGAAAGAAGTCAGAAATTTCAAGTTGTTTGTTTCTGACTCTGAACAGGAGCTGAAAAAAACCTACCAGGAACTGACCAAGGCGATTCTTAAGGATCTGGAAAAAGTTATTGTCAAGTTCGGTAAAGAGGGCAATTACAGCATGATCCTGGGGAAGCAGGAGAGCAGTATTTTTTACGCTGATAAAGCCTATGACGTTTCGCAGCAGGTTATTGATGCTTATAACCTCTGGAAAAAAGAACAAAACACAGCTGAAAAGAAAAAATAGAAAAGATATTGATGGTCAGAATGAAAACTAATGCTTTTACCATTGCTGAGCTTGCTGCCGAGGTTCATGGTGAATTGTTGGCCGATGAT